>JAPLMO010000455.1 GCA_026386995.1 Planctomycetota bacterium
TCGCCGCCGTCGGAGGCCGACCAGGTGGCCGACCACGAGCGGCTGTACATGGCCATCCGCCGGCGCCTGGACCTGCCCCTCATGCAGACCGGCTACCGCATCATCCAGAGCCTGCCGGCGGTGCTTGCGCAATCGAACTACAAGGTCACCGCCCTGGTGGCCCAGCGCGGCGGAACGTCGGAACTCGTCGACCTGGAGCCCGGCGACACCAGCAAGTGCAACTACGCCGTCGCCGTCGACGTCGGCACCACCACGGTCGTGGCGCACCTGATGGACCTGGCCACCGGCCAGACGCTCGGGGCCGAGGCGACCTACAACTCGCAGATGCACTTCGGCGAGGATTACATCCGCCGCATCATCTACGCCGAGCAGAACAACGCCTTCGAGGAACTCCAGCGCCGCATCGTCGGCGACGTCAACGACCTTATCCAGACCCTGGCCGTGCGCCACAACGTGGAACTGGGGTGCATCACCGCCGTCATCTGCTCGGGCAACACGGCGATGATCCACTTCCTCCTGAACCTCGACCCGCGGCGGATCCGGCGCTCGCCCTACATTCCGACGGCCGCGTGGATACCCCCCTTGCGGGCCTCGGAGGCGGGCATCCGCATAAATAAGCGCGGCCTCCTGTACACGCTGCCGGCCGTGGGGGCATACGTCGGAAGCGACATCGTCTCGGGCGTGCTGGCGACGCGGCTGTACGAGGCCGAGGGCCTCTCGCTCCTCATAGACATCGGCACCAACGGCGAAGTCGTGCTGGGGTCGAAAGAGTGGATGGTCTGCGCATCCTCGAGCGCCGGACCTGCGTTTGAGGGGTCCGGCGTCAGGCACGGCATGCGTGCCGCGCCGGGGGCGATCGAGCGGCTGTCGCTCGGGCCGAAGGGCGAGTTCCAGTACCAGACGATAGGCGGCGAGCCGGCGCGGGGTCTGTGCGGCTCGGGCCTCCTCGACACCCTGGCAACGCTGCTGGAGGCGGGCCTGATTGACCGCACCGGCCGCTTCTCAGGAACGTGCGACGGCCGCGTCCACGAGGGCCCCGACGGGCCGGAACTCGTGATCGTCCCCGCCCGCGACCGTCACCCCGCCATCGCCATCACGCAGGCCGACATCGCCAACCTGGTGCGATCGAAGGCCGGCGTGCATGCGGCCATCCAGGTCCTCATGGAATCCACCGGCACGCAGCCGGACCAACTCGGCGTATTGTACGTCGCGGGCGGCTTCGGCAACTACCTGGACGTGCCAAAGGCGATCCTGATCGGCATGCTGCCCGACATCCCCGTCGAGCATATCCGCTTCGTGGGCAATACCTCGATCGCCGGGGCGAAGATGGCCCTCGTCAGCCGAAGCGCCCTTGAGAAGGCCGAGGAGATCGCCGGCCGCATGACCTACTTCGACCTCATGAACCATCCCGGGTACATGGACGAGTTCATCCGCTCAAACTTTCTGCCGCACACGGACCTTGCGCGGTTCCCAAGCGTCGAGGCGCGGCTGTCGCGTCGCAGCGCCGCGCAGTCGCCAACAACTGGAGATCCGTAATATTTAGCCGGCGGACTTGTCCGCCGCGCACATTCCCCTGGCAACCGCGAGGCATTGCAAACAGCATGAGCACAACGATTGCCATTTCCGGCAAGGGCGGCAGCGGCAAAACCACGCTGACGGCCATGATCATCCGGCACTTGATGGCCCGCGGCGGCAGCATCCTGGCCGTCGACGCCGACCCGAACGCCTGCCTGGGCCTGGCCCTCGGCATTTGCCAACAGAAGACTGTCGCGGAACTGCGCGACGAGACCCTCGCCGGCAAACTGCCCGGCGCCGAGACCGACCGCGAGCGGGCCTTCGAGTACGGCCTCCAGCAGATCCTGGCCGAGGCCAAGGGCTTCGACCTCCTGACCATGGGCCAGCCCGAAGGGCCGAAGTGCTACTGCGCCGTCAACAACCTCCTGCGGCGGTACCTCGACCGCGCGAGTTCGGATTATCGCTGGGTCGTCGTCGACAACGAGGCCGGCATGGAGCACCTCTCGCGCCGCACTACCAACGGCGTGGACCTGCTCCTGATCGTCACGGAGCCGACGACCGTGGGCGTCATGACCGCCCAGCGCATACTGGGCCTGTCGGAGCGTCTGCCCATTACGGTCAAACGCCGCGGCATCCTCTGGAACAAGGTCCCGGAGGGCATTCCCCTCCCCGCTGGCGGCGACGCCCTGCCCACAATCGGCCGCGTGCCGCTGGACCCCATAGTCCTGGAGGCGTCGATGTACGGATCGACGGTCTTCGAACTGGACGCCAATCGGCCATCGTATGCGGCTGTCGGGAAGATGCTGGAAGAACAGATCAAGGACTGAAGTTTCAAGTTTCAGGTTTCAGGTTTCAAGTTAAGAGAAACGGCCATGCTCAGAACGAGCGTGGCCGTGTTTGTTTGCCTTCAACTTGAAACTTGAAACCTTAACTTGAAACTTCTCTTATTCTACTCGTATCCACGTCTGCTGGTACTCATGGTGCCCGTCCAGGTCGACGACCGTCAGGAAAACGTTGTAGAGGCCGGGCTTGGTGTAGGTGTGGGTGACCTCGGGCTTGGCGGTGACGGTATTGTCGCCGAGGTTCCAGAGGACGGAATCGACGCGGCCGTCGGGCGAGTCGGGGTCGCGGACGCGGGCCCGCATCGTCACCGTCAGCGGTGCGGAGCCCTCGGTCTTGTCGATATCGATGTGGATGGCCGGCCAGTGATTGACGATGTTAAGGAAGTACCGAGCGGCCTCCAACTGGTTAGGGTCATGACCGCCCTGGAGCGGGCGGATGACGAAGTTCCGGAATCCCCGCACGGTGTACCAGTAGTTGGCCTCGCGGTTCATGCCTGCAAAACCCGGCAGATCACCGTCGCCGAAGAACACGTAGACGTGCATGTGGCGGGCCCGCAGGGCCACGTCGTCAGAAACGAGGTGCTCGTTGAAGTTGCCAGCGCGCCCGACGATGCAGCGGAAGACGTCCGGATGGTGCAGGCCGATGTAATGGGCCGGAAACGCCCCCGCCGACCATCCGGTGATCATGACGCCGTCGCGGTTGATGTTGTAACGCGACATGATTTCCTTGACGATGGCCAGGCATGCCTGCTCGTCGCGCACGAGTTCCGGCGCCGGGCGGTCGCTCGGAATACCCAGGAAGCCCGTGGCGGAGTCGAAGTCCGGGGCGCAGACGATCATGCCGTACCGTTCGGCCACGTCGATCCAGCGGTCGCGCTGCTGGGCCGCCTCGTCAAAGGGGAACGTCCCGTGCCCCGAGACGACCAGCGGGTACGCCCGCCGGGGGTTGTACGTCGTCGGGATATAGAGGTGGTACGTGCGGCCGGTGGTGGCCTCCTTCTGGAAACTGACCTTGCCGGTGACGATGGAACCGTCCGGATGCCGCCAGGCGTCGGTCCCGCACCCGCTGACACAAACAAGGGCCGCGACGAGAATCGCGGCCTGTCCGATGAACCATCTAGTACACCTGCTCATCGCTTCGCCCAGCCTCCGTCCTTTGCCCCGTGCTTGCACAGGGACCCGTAAGATAGCAGCCCCCCCTTATGCAACCCCTTATTTTTAGGGGGAACGCGGCAAAGATTCAAGTCCAAAGAGCCAAAGGCAAGAAAATGCCCGGTTGATTTGCGGTGGAGGTTGATTTGCGCTTGACGAGGGCGCGAGGAATCTGATACTCTTGCGGCCCGCGTTATTTTTGTAACGTTGTTGGGACAGGCCGTCCCCCGGGCAAGAACGGTTCCCGTGCAATTGCAGACAAGGAGACCCTTATATGCTGAGTGACCTGGAGATCGCCCAGAAGGCCAAACTGAAGCCCATCCGTGAGATCGCCGCCAAGCTTGGCATCCAGGACGACGAGCTTGAGTTGTACGGCAACAGCAAGGCCAAGATCGACCTGAAGATCCTTGACCGCATCAAGGGCCGCAAGATCGGCAAGTATATCGACGTTACCGCCATCACCCCAACCCCGCTGGGCGAAGGCAAGACCGTCACGACCATCGGCCTGTCGCTCGGCCTCAACGCCATCGGCAAGAACGTCTGCACCTGCATCCGCCAGCCCAGCCTCGGGCCGGTCTTCGGCATCAAGGGCGGCGCAGCGGGCGGCGGGTACAGCCAGGTCGTCCCGATGGAAGACTTCAACCTCCACCTCACGGGCGACATCCACGCCGTCGGCCTCGCCAACAACCTCGCCGCCGCCTTTGTCGACAACCACATGCACCACGGCAACAAACTGGACATCGACCCGTACGGCCCGATCCTGCGGCGGGTGCTGGACATCTCCGACCGCTGGGCGCTGGAGGACGTCATCGTGGGCCTTTCGGGCGGCATCATCCGCCGGACGGGCTTCGACATTTCGGTCGCCAGCGAAGTCATGGCCATCCTGGCGCTGACGACGGGCCTGAAGGACATCCGCGAGCGGTTCGCCCGCATGATCGTCGCCTACACGCGCGGCGGCAAGCCCGTCACGTGCGAGGACCTGAAGGTGGCCGGCTCAATGGCCGTCCTCATGCGCGACGCCATCAAGCCGAACCTCCTCCAGACGCTCGA
>JAPLMO010000319.1 GCA_026386995.1 Planctomycetota bacterium
CGCGCGTAAAGATTGGGTATCCTCATAGACACGCTCCTTTTTGCTTTGGGACTCTTTACCAAAGACCCAAATCGGCAAAAAGGGGCTGTTTTTATTATCTCGAATCATTGTACCAGACCAAGGATAGTTAACGGCGTTGGGTGGCATGCCCACGCCGCCGTTTGCGTGGGCATGCTCCATGGCCGCGGCAACAGCATGCCCAGCGAACAGCGCGCTGGGCATGCCACCCTGCTTGAGCCGAATGAGCGCCCAAAACTGAGCGCCGCGCGCGGGAGGCAATGTGCGTTCGAGCCCCGAGCGTAAGTTTGGAGTTACGTCCGCCGACCGACAAGGCTCCTTGAGTGGCGGGTGGCATGGTGGAGGCTACAAGGGGCAAGGCGGGCTCAGTGCCCGCGCGGGCGGGGCGGCTTCTCGGGCGGGGGCGGGGGCAAGGGCGGGGGAGCGCCAATCGGCATCCACTCCATCGGCAGGACGAAGAGCCCCTGGCCGCTGTCCGTCGTACACCGAGCCAGGACCGTTCCGGCCAGTAAAATCCAGGTTCCTTCGATAGGCTCGTTGCGAACCGGGCTCCCCCTGCCGGCCGGTGGTGCGAGGTCTTCCGCCCGCGCCAGGAAGGTCGTGTTCCCCCGCTGTGGCGCGAAAAAGATGTAGCGGCCATCGGGGGTTTCCCGGGGCTTCAGGACGCGGGCTTTTAGGATGATGCCCATGGGGAATGCCGCGTCGCGCTTCCCCAGTTCCGAGCCGACCGCGGAGGCCACGTCCCCCTGGAACCGGCGGCCATACCCTGCCAGCGTCGTCAGCGTCTCCAGGGCAACGGCCCGGACGTTGGCCCGCGCCTTCTCTTCCATGGCGGGCACCCAGAGGGTACAGGTCCCCTGCTCCACCAGGCCTTCAAGCAATTTCAGGCCCTCGTCTTTGAAGGCCACCGTCTCACCGCCGCACGCGGAACAAGGGATGTAGTAGTCGCTATAGCCGTAACCGTAGTGGCCGCCGCCCGAAGACGCAATCTTGCCCCTGCCGCCGCACCGCCGGCATGTCAGGGCAGTCTTGAACCTGCTGACCGCATTGAGGAACTCCTGCGACGTAACGGGGTTTCCCGGGATCCGCAGCGACTTGACCGGCCACAGCGGTTTAGGCAGTTCCGAGAGGGCCTTCAGTTGCGGCGCAGCCACCATGAGGGCCGACCTCAGGCTTGTCGCCGGCATCGCCAGCGTCGCGACCGTGTTGCGTATGGGCACGTCCAGGTTGACGGCCAGGACCGTGCCGGCCGAATCAAGAAGGGGCGAACCGGCGGCGCCGTCCAGCCGGCCGCCCTCCATCCGGACGAACGCATCGATGCCGGACTGCGTCTCGACTCGCGTCAGGGCCGCCACTTCTTTGATCCCCGGCCCCCTGCAGAGCCGCCCGACCGCGACCTCGAAACTCCGGCCCCACTGCCATCCGGCCACCATGACGGTGACGTTCCCCTCCTGGGACGGCAGGCCCGTTGCCAAGAGCAGGCCCGAACGCTTCGGGGCGTCGGCCGGCAATCGCAAGAGAACCAGGCCGAGGACGGGATCGGCCATTCCGAACTCGCGGACCGTCACGGGCGGGCCGTCCTGGAACTGAAGGGTCACCCGGTCGACGCCCGGGCGGGCCACGGCGCCAAGGTCGGTCACGACAAAACGCCCGTCCCCCAGGAGGAACCCGCTCGCCATGACAAGGGGAACGCCCCAGGCGTTCTCGACCGTCACGCGGCAGACGGCGGGGCCGGTGGCGGTGCGGACGGCCGCAACGTCGACCACCGCGGCGCCGGCAGGCGGCCCGACAAGCACAAGCGCGGCCAGAACCGCGGCCGAGCAGGCGTAGCCGACGGCTCTCATGGTTCCCCCCATCGATGGTTCAATGCAAGGACCTCCTCAGCCGATTCCGGCCTGCACAACAACCCCATTTTGCGCCGGGGGTCTCCTGACCCGCCGCACCGTGCAGCACTATATGTTAGACGCGCCCTGGGCTTGCCTTGTTG
This sequence comes from Planctomycetota bacterium, assembly GCA_026386995.1. The sequence goes on from JAPLMO010000319.1 coordinate 2,006, forward strand.
CATAAAAACCGGAAGGCTTGCTTTCGTCCCGCGTCGTGTTAGGATACACACCCGAATGGATTCCGGAAAACAAATCCGCCGCAGCCTTGCAGGGGCGAGGCATGCCTCGCTCCCGCAAGGGCAATAGGGAGGCGCCGATGCTCGGCTTCACGAAGCGTAAGGACGAGTTCTTTGGCATGTTCGACAAGGCCGCCCAGAACGTCCACGAGACCGCCAAGGCCATGCTGGACCTGCTCGAAAACTACGAGGATGTGCCCAGCAAGGTCAAGCGGATCAAGAACCTCGAGCACGCCGGCGACGAGCACACCCACCGCATCCTGGAACGGCTGGCCAAAATGTTCGTCACGCCGCTGGACCGCGAAGACATCCAGCGCGTTGCGACGCGCCTGGACGACATCCTGGACGAGATGGACACGGCCGCCAACCGCATGGTGCTCTTTCATATCAAGACGGTCACCGAAGACGCCAAGGGGTTCGGCCACGTCCTCGTCACGGCCACCGGCAAGTTGGTGGAGGCGTTCGGCCGGCTGCACAACATGAAGGAGCCGGAGGCCATCGTGTCGCTGTGCGTCGAGGTCCACACCCAGGAAAACGAAGGCGACCGCCTGGTCCACCTGGCCATGGCGAACCTCTTTGAGCGGGAGCAGGACCCGAAGGAAATCATCAAGTGGAAGGACATCTACGAGATCCTCGAGAAGAGCATCGACCGTTGTGAAGATGTGGCGGACGTGCTCCAGACCATCGTGGTCAAGAATGCCTGAAGGCATGCGGTGCAAGAGGTTACCCTGAAGTTGACTGCACGAAACGATCCATGACCACACTGGCACTGGCAACTTTGATCCTGACGGTGGTGTTCGCGCTGGTCTTTGACCTGACCAACGGGTGGAACGACGCGGCCAACGCCGTGGCGACGGTTATTTCGACGCGGGTGCTGTCGCCGGCCAAGGCGATCGCGTTCGGGGCGGTGCTGAATTTCGTCGGTGCGCTCTTCAGTTCGGAGGTGGCCCGCACCGTGGGCCACAACATCGCCGAGCCAGAGTTCCTCTCCGGGGCAACTTTTCTGGCGGCCGTCATGACCGCCCCGATCTGGATCACCTGGTGCTCGCGGCGGGGCCTGCCCAACAGTTGCTCCCACGCGCTCTTGGGGGCGCTCATCGGGTCGGTCATCGCATCCTCCGGCGGCCTCATCGGGTTGAAGGCGGAGGGCATCCGCAAAATCTTCTTCGGGGTGCTCATCTGCCCCGTTGCAGGCTTTGCCCTCGGGCACATCGTGGTCCGGATCGCCTCCTGGATAGCGCGGAACGCCCGCCCCGGCACGGCCAGTTCCGTTTTCGGCCGACTGCAACTGGTCTCTGCGGGGGCCATGGCATTCGCCCACGGAACGGGTGACGCACAGAAGGCCATGGGTATTATCAGCGGCGCGCTGATGGCGGCGGGCATCACGCACGCGACGGAGGGGCATGACTTCGTCATTCCCTTCTGGGTCAGGATCGCGTGCGCCTCGGCCATGGCGGCCGGAACGTCGCTGGGCGGCTGGCGGGTCATGAAAACGCTGGGATCGCGACTGGCGCACCTGCGGACCTACCAGGGGTTCTCCGCCGAGACCGCCGCCGCCACGACCATTCTCATGAACACCCTGGGCGGCATCCCCATCAGCACGACGCACTCGATCACCGGGGCGATCATGGGCGTGGGCGCGGCCCAGGGCGTCAAGGCGGTCAAGTGGGGCGTCGGCAGGAAGATCGTGTTCGCATGGATCGTCACCTTCCCGATCTGCATCGTCGCCGGCGGCCTGATGTACTTGTTGCTAAGATATGTCGGAATTCAGTGAGAGCCCGCCTGCGGCGTCTTCCTGACGCACCCCACACTGAGGCCCCATGCCGTGTAAGGCGTCTGTCTTAGTACTACAACGCTACTTTGCGCGGCGGGTCTCCGTACCCGCCGCGCGCCAGGGACTGGCCAAAAGGGGCTTGCGCTGTAGCGGCAACGCCTATGCCTCTGGTGTGCTGTCTACCGATAAGAACCCCCAGCCTGAGCCTCGCCGCAGCCCTGCGCGGCGGGTACGGAGACCCGCCGCGCAAACCTACTCATAGCGTTGTAGTATTAGGGGGTGGCATGGTCACGCTGTTGCGTGACCATGTTTTCGCCCGTCGGCAGGCACATGGTCACGCAACAGCGTGACCATGCCACCCTCGTAACTGACACACTACAATGCCGTTCTACTAGCGCTTGACCTGCGGCTGGTAGGGGTGGTTGCGTTTGCGGTCGACGGTGACCTTGATCATCTTGTCGCCCTGCTGAATGGCGTCGACGACATCCATGCCGCTCGTGACCTTGCCGAAGACGGCGTGCTTGCCGTCGAGCCACGCCGTGGCCACGTGAGTGATGAAGAACTGGCTGCCGCCGGTGTTCGGGCCGGCGTTGGCCATCGAGATCACGCCGCGCGTGTGGTGCAGTTTCGGCGAGAACTCGTCGGCGATGACGTAGCCCGGCCCGCCGCGCCCCGTGCCGGTCGGGTCGCCACCCTGGATCATGAAGTTGGCGAGGACGCGGTGGAACAACAGGCCGTCGAAGTAGCCCTTCTCCGCGAGGCTGACAAAATTGGCAACGGTGTTCGGGGCATCGTCCTCGGCCAGTTCCAAGACGATGTTGCCCTTGTTGGTCTGAATGGTGACCTGCGGCAGCGGCTCGGCCATAGTCGTTTTCTCCTCGCGTTTGGGTTCGTTCGGCGCCGTCGTGCGATTCGGTTCGCTGGACGTCGTCGTGTTGCAGCCGGCCAGGGCAGCGCCGACCAGAATGACGGCCGCCAGGGCCGCCGACCAGAGCATCCGTCCGGAATCCATATTCTCTCTCCTCGCCCGGCCGCGCCGCCAAAGGCCACGGCCGTTCATTGCCCGGAAATCGCCTTGACGGGAGTCCTTCCTTGGACCCCGTGCATCTCATTCTACCGAAAAGATGGGCCGTGTCCACGGGCGTCTTGGATTGGCGGCAACCGGCCGTCAGGTTGCCTCGCAACTGCATGGCGTCAGTTACAAGGGTGGCATGGTCACGCTGTTGCGTGACCATGTTTTCGGCCGTCGGCAGGCGCATGGTCACGCAACAGCGTGACCATGCCACCCCCCTAAGACTAAACCCAGTACTCACAACTTGCACGAACGGTTCCCGCGTGGTAGCATCCGATAATCGCGCGTTGGATGCTTGCGCAGGCCCCAGGCACCGTCTGGCCAGGAAACGACCGATGACCTTTCTCGACCATCCCGCCCTCCAGCCCCTCCGGGCATTGATGACCGATCCGGACGTCACCGAGATCATGATTAACGGGCCCGGCCACGTCTTCGTCGAGCGTTCGGGCGTCATGCAACCGGCGACGCTCACGTTCGCCGACGCACAGCAATTGGACCTGGTGATCGCGGCCCTCCTGCAACCCTCGGGCCGGTCCGTTTCGGCCTCGGCGCCCTATGTCGACTTCCGGCTGCCAGACGGATCGCGCGGCAACGCGATCGTCCAGCCGCTGGCCGTCGACGGGCCCGTCGTCACCATCCGCAAATTCACCAAGTCCGTCAAGAACGCGGCCGACCTCTTGAAGGCCGGCACGCTCTCGAAGCGCATGGCGCACCTTCTGGCGGCCGCCGTCAAGGCACGGGCCAACATCATCTTTTCGGGCGCGACGGGCTCCGGCAAGACCACCACGCTTGGCATCTTCAGCCGCTACATTCCCGAGGCCGAGCGCATCATCACGATCGAGGACACCGCGGAACTCCAGTTGCAACAGAAGCACGTCGTGCGTCTGGAGTGCCGCCACGCCAACATCGAGGGCAAAGGCGCCGTCACACTTTCGCAACTGCTGCGCAACGCCCTCCGCATGCGGCCGACGCGTATCATCGTCGGCGAAATCCGCGGCGACGAGGCCCTCGACATGCTCCAGGCCATCTCCAGCGGCCACCAGGGCTGCCTGGCCGTCCTGCACGCCGGTTCACCCGTGGACGCCGTCTCGCGGCTGGAGATGATGTCGCTCTCGCGGGGCCTGATGCTCCCCCTGTGGGCCATTCATAAACTCATCGGGTCGGCCGTCGACCTGTTCGTCCAGCACGACTTTGCCACGGACGGCACGCGGCGCATCACGTGGATCACAGAGTGCGGCGGCGTGGACCACGACGAGGTCGTCCTGCGGGACCTTTTCCGGTACGAGCGCAAGGGCACGACCGACGCGGGCCGCGAGACCGGCGAGTGGGTCTCGGACGGCGTGGAGCCGCGGTTCCTCGAGAAGTGCCGGAAGATGGGTTTCACGATCCCGGCCGAGGCATACGCGCGCGGCTCCGACCCGACAGGATCGTAATCTGCCTCACCCGAGAATTGACGCCAAACACGCACTTCCCCTCCGTTCGCCGGAGCGCGAATTCCCGCGGTTTTTTCATATTTCTTGTTGACTCCACCGGCCCACAAGCGCAACATGAAGACGTGTTCCGGGGCCGCGGGGCCGCGGAGTGCGGTCGGACGCGTTCACCGTAGCCGCACGGGGGCACGTCAGACGCAGGCTTCACAATAGGGGTCAGGCATCACGAAGGAGTTAGGTACATGGCGAAGGCAAAGACGAAGTCGCAGATCATGAAGGACCTGGCGGAGAAGACCGGACTGAAGAAGAAGGAAGTCGTCGCCGTCATCGAGACGCTCGTGGCGATGGCGTACAAGGAAGCCAAAAACAGCTTCACCATCCCGGGCCTCGGGAAACTCGTCGTCGTCAATCGCAAGGCCCGCATCGGCCGCAACCCCGCCACCGGCGAACAGATCCAGATCCCGGCCAAGCGGGTCCTGAAGTTCCGTATCGCTAAGGCCGCCAAGCAGGCCTGCCTGTAAGCCACGGCGGCAACCATTTTCTGACGCAAGGGGCCGACCCGAATTCGGGACGGCCTCTTTGTCTTTTTGAACGCCCCTCTTGCGACAGTCACCGCCACTACAACGCCACTTGGGCAACTTTCGCGCGGCGGGTCTCCCGACCCGCCGCGCCAACCGCGTTCTGGTGGCCCCCAGGCCCGTTTCTTGCGCGGCGGGTCGGGAGACCCACCGCGCAAATCCCGAAGTGGCGTTGTAGTACTAGCAGGTCGTCGGGGTGATACGCCTCGATATGAAAACCAGATCGTGTGACGCGGTGCTCAGTGGGAGTATGAGGCCTGCGGCGGCCAATCAACCTTTGTCCGATGCGGGAGGGAAGCCCGCCCGAACACGCGGCCGCAGGGCCAGGACCGGCGGTGGGACGCCGGCCGCCCGCTTCACCGCGCCCGGCGCCACAGGGGCGGTCCTCAAGAACCTGCGCCGAGCCTAACGCTTCAGTCCATCTTCCGGCTTTCCGCAGCCCACGGTGGGGTGCCGTTTCAGGGCCGCAGACACTGCCCAACCTTCTATGCTCATTTCGTTGTCGCGTTCGCCGTACGACCGGCCCTCGCCGAGGGGACTGCCGAAGGATCGGCAGAAAAGGCACATCGGGAGTTAGCGGCGATGCCGTCGGTTTCAGCAAATCGCGCTCGTGACAATTCCCTGTCCTCCACCATCGAACCTGCCCCGTGTCACGCCATGCCCGCGACTGTCCCGGCGGCCCGCGAGGGAACGTACGGGCCGCTTTGTCGGAGGTCTACGGGCGTGACGCGGGCACAGACTTCTCGCGCACGCAGGGTTGACGGCGATTCCGGCGAACGCTTAGCCGCGCGTCTTCTTGGCGCGGGAGCGACGGGCCTGGATCAGCGTGATCGCCCCGCCCACGAGCATCAGAGTGAGCGAAGCCGGCTCCGGGGCCGGGGCCGGGGTGCCTAGGCCGTCGGATGCCCAGTTGACGGCGTTGCCGAGCAACTGGTTGAAGTCGACGCTGGTCACCGCGTTGGTGGTGTCGCCGAAGATACTTCCGAACGACGCGACCTTTGCGCCGGTGACGCCGCCGAAATTGATCCCCGTCCAGCCAACAAGGCCGGCGCCTCCAGAGGCCGTGTAGAACGTGGTCGCGCCGGTCTTCGGTGTAAGGTACGTCCCGAAGCCGGAATGATTATCGCCGTTGAACAACACGGCCTTCGTGCCGAGCACGTCATTCATCAACGCATCGGCCGTGGACCGCGTGTACGTCCGCGCAGCGGTGGTGATCCAACCGGACTGAGTGGCAGGCAGAATGGCAGACAGCGTGCTGGGGGGGTTCCAGATGAGCCATTCGCCGGTGACCAAACCCTTGCCGCCCTTGACGAAGTTGACCAGGTTCGTCTGGCCGTCGCTCGGGATGGTGGGCGGGAGACTGCCGCCCATATTCAGGAGGACGACGTTGGCGGCGCCGAAATTGGTGGTCCCGCTAAGGGCTGTCGGGGCGACGCCGTTAATGACGGTGTACCCGCGTGCTGTCATCACGCCACTCAGCAGCGTATACTCTCCGGCAGAACCGCCCGATGAAATGTAGACCGTCAAGGCGCCAAATGCCTGTCCCCCGACCAGCAGACTCGCCACTGCAACTGCCACCACCGCGATGATTGTCCTGAACATGTTCCCTCTCCTTCTGCTGCACAACCCCCAGTTTGTCTCGCCGAACCCGACCGCACTCCCACGCACGGTCACAGACCGATTCAGCGCGCACTATCCTCATAGAATGCCCACAATGGGCATACTCATACCACTAATGGGGTAAAGGTCGAGGGCAAGCCCTGGAACTGGAGGCCTTGTAGCCTAGGCAGGCTTAAGGACACTCCCCCTTTTGAAGTCGCACTCGGCAGGAAAACTCGCGCGGTCCCCACCGCGCCATGCCCAGTGCGGGCCACGCCTCAGGCGCTTCTTCCCCTTTAACTCCCAACTCCCATGTATATGTAGCACATAAAACGCGTTTGTCAAATTCCGCGGCCGTTTTTTTCAAAATACTTCGCGCGCGGCCCCATTTTGGTGCGGGATTTGCGGTCTGGGTAAACTGGGTAACCCTATTTCAGGATCTTTGGGGCACGGCGGAGGGCACTGACCTTCAGTTACCGCGCCAAGAGGGCCCAGAAGGCCCCATCGTGGTCGGCGCCGGGGAGGATAAGATCCGACCGCACGAGTCGCCAAGCGGGGGCTTGCTTGAGGAAGCGGCCGACGACCTCGTCGTTCTCCTCGCGCTCGAGGCTGCACGTTGAGTAAACCATCCGACCGCCCGGTCGCACCAGCCCCGCCGCCCGCGCGAGGAGTTCTCCTTGAACCCTGGGCAACTCAACGAGGTCGTCCGGGCGCAGGCGCCAGCGGACCTCCACCCGCCGCGCCAGGACGCCCGTGTTCGAGCACGGCGCATCCACCAGCGCCGCATCAAATCCGCCGGGCGGCACGGCCGAGGCCACCTCGTCCGCCAGGCAAACCGTCACGCTTGCCAAGCCGCGCGCAGCAACGACCTCGCGGATCGGTGCGAGTTTGTCCTCGCTGCGGTCGCAGGCGACGACGCGCCCGCGGTCGCCCATCGCCTCGACGATCTGCGTCGTCTTCGTGCCCGGCGAAGCGCAGAGGTCCAGAACATTTTCGCCCGGCGCCGGCGCCAGCGCCTCAACGGCCCGCATGGCCGCGGGGTCCTGCACCGTCAGCGACCCTTCGGTAAGGATCGTTTCGAGTCGCTCCGGCTCGATCTCCGACACGTCAACCGAACCCGCGTGCGCGCCCTCGACCAATTCGCCGGGCGCCAAGTAGGACTCGCGGATCGGGTTGACTCTCGCAAATACGTGCGGCCGCCGATTGCTCCAGCAGCAAATCTCCTCCGCCCGCTCGCCGAACGCCGCCAGCCACCGCGCCACCAGCCAGTCCGGAAACGAGTACGCCGCACCAAGATAGGCCGCGCGGCTCTCCTTCGGGTCGGGCAGGACGGGCTCTCTGAGTCGCACCACGCCGCCCTCCGGATGCGGCAGGGCGTCGCGCGACAGGCGGCCCTCGATGTCGCGCCCCACGATCAGCCGCGAGAGGCCCCGCAACACGCCATTGACGAACCCGGCGGCCTTGTCGCCGCTTCGTGTGCCGCCGGTCCGCCGCGCGGCCTGGGCGGCCTCGTTGACCACGGCGTAGGCGGGGACGCGGTCAAGGAACAGCAGTTGAAACGCCCCGAGTTCAAGGATGCGCCTGAGGGGCGGCTGGATCGAGCCCTCGCGCCCGCGGCCGCCTCGCACGTGGCTGATGACCAGGCGAAGCGTCCGCCTGTGCCGGATCGCACCGGCGGCCAACTGAAGGGCCAATCCGCGATCGCGCGGATCCAGGTCGAAGTGCTTGAAGATGTCGTGGAGTTCGTCGCGTAGCAGCCCTGCCCCCGCCTCAACTCGGGCCAGGGCCTCCAGGGCCGCATTGCGGGCAGAGAGGTTGTGAGGGGCGTTTTCTTCGGGCACGGGTTTCTCGCCTGACTCCACCGCTCCATCTTCACTTTGCGCGGCGGGTCTCCTGACCCGCCGCGCATGTTGTCGTGTGCGGGCGCAATCCTGCCGCATTCTTGCGCGGCGGGTCCGGAGACCCGCCGCGCCAAGGTTTGGGTGGCGTTACGCTACTATCGCAGGAACCACCGGACGGCCTTCTCGACCTCGTCCATCTGGACGGTCGTGTCCTTGCACTTCCCGACCGGCCAGGCAATGGTCTTCGCCAGGACGGCCTTCGGGAGGGACGCAAAGACGCCCTCGCGCAGTACCTTCTCGCAGGCGACGGCCACGATGGCCTTGATGCCGGGGGCCTTAGACCGCTCCGCCGCCTGGTGCCCGCCCGTGGCCATGAAGACCTGGACGCCGTACTTGTCCCGCAAGTCCAGGAATCGGCAAACCGCGCACTGGCCGCAGCGGGCGCAGCCGCTGAGCGTCTCGTCCAATTTCCGCTGGCAGGCGGACCGCTGAAGGCACCGCGAGAAAAGGACGAGGAGTTCCGCAGGCTTGCACCGCGTGCGGCGAAGGTGGACCGCCAGATTATTCAGCGCGATTAGCGTTTTGTCCATCACAGATGAGTTTCCCGTTCATGGGCGACGCCGCCCACTCGAATTTGCGCGGCGGGTCTCCCGACCCGCCGCGCCGGCATACCGCGATTACACGTGATCACGCGCCATTTCTTGCGGCGGCTCAGGAAAGCCGCCGCACAAAAAACTCCGTCAATCCTACGCGCCAGTCAGGCGCGTACCTGCGGCGATGCGATAACCGCGGGCAAAGTCGACGGCGGGCATGGTCCGTTTGCCGGCGGGCGTCAGTTCCAGGAGCCGCACGGCCCCCTTGGCGGCCGCCACGTCGATCCCTTCGGGCCCGACGGCCACGATTGTCCCGGGCTCGCCCTTGCCGGCGGGCTCCACCAGGTGCGACCGCGTCAGCACAAGCCTGAGTGGTCCCCTGCTGCCCAAGCCTGGCAAGGTCGTGGAGGCCCCCGGCCAGGGCATCATGCCGCGGATGCGGTTATGGACTTCCTGGGCGGGGCGGTTCCAGTCGATGACGCCGTCGGATTTTTTGAGGCGCGGCGCCATGGTGGCCTGGCTCTCGTTCTGGCGTCGGCGCTCGACCTCGCCGAGGGGGATTTCGCGGATGACCTCGGTCACAAGTCGCGCCCCGAGTTTCGAGAGGCGGTCGGCCAGGTTCCCGGCGGTTTCGTCAGGCTCGATGGGCGCGGCGCGCTGGCCCAGGATGTCGCCGGCGTCGATCTGGTCGACCATCGACATGACCGTCAGGCCCGTCTCCACTTCGCCGTTGATGATGGCCCAATTGATCGGGGCCGCGCCGCGATACTTCGGCAAGAGCGAGGCGTGCAGGTTGATCGCGCCGTGCGGCGTCAGCGACAGCAGTTCCGGCCCGATCTTCTGGCCGTAGGCGATAACCAGGACGAGGTCCGGCTTCAGGGCGCGCAGACGCCGGATGATCGGCTTGGCGTTCACGTCCTCAGGCTGAAGGACCGGGATCTCCCGCTCGCGGGCGAACAAGGTGACAGGGGAAATGCGGACGGCCTGCCCCCGACCGGCCGGACGGTCCGGCTGGGTCACGGCCAGGGCGATCTCCTGGCCCCCCTCGACGAGGGCCCGGAGCGTCGGCAATCCGAAAGTTCCCGATCCGGCGAAAACGATTCGCATAATAGTGGCCTATATGGTATCGGGTGCCACGGTTGCGCCGTTCAGCAACCGTGCCGCCGTTCGACGCAGAGCACGGCTGCAAACAACGCAGCCGTGGCACCCAGCGCCTTGGATAATGTGCAATCTGAGTGACGCGTTACACTAGCGCTATCGTACTATACCGCTTTAGCGGTCGTGCGGCGCTCGAAACGCTCTTCCATCTCCCGCAGGCGGCGCCGATGCGTCACGCGCTGGACGGTCGACATGCGGTCCACCAGCAGCCGCCCGTCCAGGTGGTCCAACTCGTGCTGGACCGCCCGGGCCAGGATGGCGTCGGCGTCCAGTTCGCGGGTCTTGCCCTGCACGTCCTGGAACCGGACCCGCACGCGGGTAAACCGCCCGACCTTGATGTAAATGCCCGGGAAACTGAGGCAGCCTTCCTCGGCCTCTTCCCAGCCGGAGGTCTGGACGAGTTCCGGGTTCACCAGGACAACCTCGTGGCTCGGCTTATCATCCGGCGCGACGATGGCGATCCGCTTCGTCATGCCCACCTGCGTGGCAGCCAGCCCCAGGCCGGCGCAAGCCCGCATCGTAACGATCATCTCCCGCGCCAAGTCAGCCAGGGCCTGGTCAAACGTTTCGACAGGCTCGGTCTGCTGCCGCAGAACGGGGTCGGGATATTGGCGAAGTTCCACACACTTTCTCCATGCGCCGCCGGGCCGCGGTCACCCGCACAAGGCCCCCCTTGCGGCGCTGGACCTCACAAGTGATTATAGAATAGAGGCTGGGCCGCTACAAGAGGCGTTTGCCGAGGCTTTTTCTCTTGACGCTCGTGCGACCGGGGCCGATATTATGAGGTCATGATGCGGCGACGCGCCAGTTCGGTTCCGGGCAATGATCGGTAGGGTCCGGGGCCGGTGCGCGCCGAGTGAGGTTGACGGCCTCGGGACGAAAGTCCTGAGGTTTTTTTGTTGTCGCCCGTAACACGACAGCGCTAGATTGCGATTTGCGCGGCGGGTCTCCTGACCCGCCGCGCACAATACGGAAGTAGCGCTGTCATATCAAGACCAGGAGACGGTTCATGAAAACGACGTACCGGACGCACACCTGCGGGGAACTCACGAAGGCCCACGAGGGCCTCACCGTGCGGCTGGCTGGCTGGGTCGATTCCAGCCGCGACCACGGCGGCGTCATCTTCATCGACATCAGGGACCGCTACGGCCGCACCCAATGCGTCTTCAACCCCGAGCACAACCGCGAGGCACACGCCCTGGCCGAGAAGATGCACGGCCAGTACGTCATTCAGGTCGACGGGACCGTCCGCCCTCGCCCGGCCGATGCCGTCAACCCGAAGATGCCCACCGGCGAAATCGAGGTCATGATCGACAAGGCCGAAATCCTCAACACCAGCGAGTCCCTGCCTTTCGAGGTCTCCGACCAGTGCGACGCCGGCGAAGACGTCCGACTCCAGTACCGATACCTTGACCTGCGGCGGCCGCAGATGCAGCACAACCTGATGACGCGGCACCTCATCGTCAAGACCATGCGCCGGGTGCTCGAGGACGCCGGATTCATCGAGATCGAGACGCCCGCCATGACCAAGTACACCCCCGGCGGGGCCCGCAACTTCCTCGTGCCCA
>JAPLMO010000381.1 GCA_026386995.1 Planctomycetota bacterium
GTCGCGCCCATCAGGTCCGCCTGCGACAGAAGGTCCAGCGCCTTACGGATGCCCGGGGCGTACTTCACGCAACCGGACTCGGGGTCGAGGTGCGAGCCGTCGGTGTCGATCTCGGGCGACAGCGGCGCGATCCGGTCGCCGGCGATCTCGCCCACGAGGTCCAGCACGCGGCGGTAGTTGTCCATCGCGTCGGAGGCGTCGGTCGGGGCATAGTCGAACTTGGCCGCATCCTCGAAGTTCGGCTCACGCAGAAGCACCAGCGGCCCCAGGTTTATATGGTCGAGGTGAAACTTGATGTCCGGATTGTCGGTATAGAAGTTAGCCACGGTTACACCCGCTTCTTTATAGCGTCGATCATCATGGGAATCACGCGATTCAGGTCGCCCACGATGCCGTAGTGGGCCACCTGGAAGATCGGCGCGCTAGAGTCGGAGTTGATGTCGACGATCTTCTGGGCCTCGCTCATGCCGGCCCGGTGCTGCACCGCCCCGCTGATGCCGACCGCAACGTACAGGGCCGGCCGCACGGTCGTCCCGGTCTGCCCCACCTGGTGGTCTTTGTCGATCCATCCGTTATCGACGGCCGCGCGGCTTGCCGCCACGGCGCCGCCCAGGACGTTCGCCAGGTTCCAGAGGAGGCGGAAGTTTTCCTTGCTCCCCACGCCCGCCCCGCCGGCCACGATCACGCGGGCCGCCTTCAGGTTCACCTTGCGCGGGGCCGACTGATGATCGAGGATCTTCAGGACGAAGTCCTCGGCGGCCAGGTCGGGCTTGAATCGGACGATTTCGCCCTTGCGCTTCGCGTCGGCATCCGGCATCCGCATGACGCCTTCGCGAACGGTGGCCATCTGCGGCCAGCGCTCCGGGTTGACGATCGTCGCGATGATGTTGCCGCCGAACGCCGGACGGATCTGGTACAGGAGGTTCTCGTACTTCTGGTTGGTGTGCGGCTCGACGTGCTCGCCGATGTCCAGGTCGGTGCAGTCGGCCGTCAGCCCCGCCCGAACCGTGCTCGCTACGCGCGGCGCGAGGTCCCGCCCGACGGGCGTGGCCCCGAAGATGACGATCTGCGGCCGATGCTGCTCGATCAGCCGCGACACGACCTTCGCGAACGGGTTCGTCTGGTAGTGCGCAAGGCGCGCATCTTCGCCCGCCAGAACGCGGTCGGCCCCGTGCTGGACGAGGCGGGCGGCCAGGGCATCGACCTTCGCGCCCAGCAGGACCGCACCCAGTTTCACGCCGAGCGTGTCGGCCAGTTCGCGGCCCTTCGACAACAGTTCCAGGCTGACGTCGTGCAGTTGGCCGTCCTGCTGCTCGGCCACGACCCACACGTCGCCCTTAAGGTTCTTTTCAATCATTGTTACTCAGTAATCCTCGCACTCAGCCGGGTGCCACGGCTGCGCTGTTTGCAGCCGTGTTCTGCGTCGAACGGCGGCACGGTTGCTGAACGGCGCAACCGTGGCACCCACCTTCACGCATCTCGCCCGTCAAAACGCGCCCATCGAGATGGGCGGCTAAATATGCCCCCGATTCCCGAATCCCGAATCCCGATTCCCGATTCCCGAATCCCGAATCCCGCCGTTATCCTATCGTATGATCTTCAATAAGTTCATGAACCATGCCGGCGACCGCATCGGGCCGGGGCTCGACCTTCTTGAAGCCCATCCCCTTCAGGACCACCGACTGAATGCGTTTGACCTTCGTCGGGCTGCCGTCGCGGCCGCACCACGCCAGGTCGGCCTTGATGTCGTCGAGCGTCCACTGCTTGATGAGGAGGCCCTTGGCCGCCAGGGCGGCGGCACGCTTCTCGACCTCGGCCGCCAGGCCTTGCGGCGCTGCGCCCGGCATGGCCGCCGCCACTTCCCCCTGGAGTTCCGCACGCGACCGGGCACGCTTGACGGCCATCAGCCGCTTGGCCGACGCCGGCCGCGGCTCCGGCCCCAGGTCGGTCACCGTCACAAGGCACGGCAGCGCCGCCTCGACGCGCTCCCACCCCACGCCGGTGCCGCGCTTGGCCCGTATGCGGCGGCCAGAGAGTTCCTCGACGGATTCGACGTAAGTGACCTGCGGGAGCCCGAGTTTCTCCGCCGTCTGCGGAGGGACCTGGGCCGTGTCGCCGTCGATCGCCTGCCGGCCGCACAGCACAAGATCGACCGGGCCAGACTCGGCCACCTTGCGCACGGCGCACGCGAGGATGTAACTGGTGGCCAGCGTGTCGCTGGCAGCGGCGCGGCGGTCCGTGAGGAGCACCACGTCGTCGGCCCCGCGCTCAAGGCTCTGGCGCAGCACTTCACAGGCCTGCGGCGGCCCCATCGTGATTACCGTAACGCGGCCGCCCGAGCGGTCGCGCAGTTCCAGCGCCAGTTCCAGCGCGTACAGGTCCTCGGGATTGAAGATCGCCGGCAGGGCGCTGCGGTTGACGGTGCCGTCGTCGCGCATCGCCTCGCCGGTGATGCGTTTGGTGTCGGGCACCTGTTTTACGAGCACAACGAAGTTATACGGCATCCGGTGAGAATCTCCCTGCTCTTGTGCGCCTACAGGCAGCCGTGGAATGGCGGTAAGTTACTGCCGATACCCGCGCGGGTCAAGGGCAAAAGGCCCCGCCCGCCGATCTCCCTTGCCTTGCCCAGCCTTGTCCGCGATTCCCATGTCAAGGCCCATTAGAAATGTCCGGGGTCCTGACCCAGTAGAAATGTCCGGTCTTGGCGTTTCTGTTTGAAGGATTTTCTCCAGGGATGCTCCGGGCCT
>JAPLMO010000485.1 GCA_026386995.1 Planctomycetota bacterium
TTACGGCTTTAGCGGGATCAGTTGGGCCGATGGCGACGTCTACGGCTACGATGGGATCGTCAGCGATGACGACGTCGGGCTTCAAGCCAACAATTACGGTATGCTGGCCGGTCAGTTGACGGGCGGGATCAGCGCGGTTCCCGAGCCGGCCACGCTGGCGCTCGTGGCGCTGGGTGTGGCGCTGCTCAGGCGTCGGCGTGGCAACCGCGTGGGTGCATAGCACCCACCCTACATGCTTGAGCCTTTGCGCGGTGGGTCTCCGGACCCACCGCGCAAGAATCGTCGTTGGCGCTTGCGAGAAGGCTGTTTCGCGCGGCGGGTCAGTAGACCCGCCGCGCGAAACTTGCCCAAGTGGCGCTGTAGTATTAAGCGACAAACCATCCCGGAGGCCCTCAAGAAGGGCCTCCGGGATGGTGCGTTTATTGGCTTCCTCCCGGAGGTTCCTCCGGTGCGCGGGCGATAAGAAACCCGGTCTGGCCTGCGCAGGATGCAGTGCGGGACCGGGACGTGTCCGGCCCCGCCGCACGGCACGGCTAGAACGAAATGCGGCAGCGATGATGCGGCCAAGACAATGCCCCGCTGGGGGTACGAGGATAGCGGGAATTCCGACAATAAGTGGCCCGGCTCACCGGTATAATGTGGCGGCGCTACTTTCAAGGTTTTGCGCGGCGGGTACGGAGACCCGCTGCGCAAGAGTTCTGCATGAGCGCGCCGGCAACCGGCAATTCGCGCGGCGGTTCAGGAGAACCGCCGTGCACAATACAGAAGTTGCGCTGTCGTAATAATCAGGTGTGGCCGGGGGCTGCGGGGACTGATTTTGCGGTACTCGGGCCGCAGATGCCGATTTAACAAGCGGGGAAGGTCCGGCAGGGACGGCCGCGAGGGTTTCGCGTGACGGCTCGCGCAGCGTCGGGCATGCCTCGGAAGGAGCAGGGGCCATGGTGCAGGCGAATCGCCCTACGGCTCGGTTCATGGTGTTCGCTCTGGTGGCTGTGTTCACGGCGGCCTTGACAATTGAGGCCCAGGCCCAGATGCGGACGTGCGGCCCGCCGCCGCCGGCCAAGCCGCAGCGCCGGACCGCGGGCGAGTCGTTCCCGCCGCTGCCGTTGCCGGCCACGCCGCTGCGGCGCAGCGAAAAGAAGCGCGAGCCCAGCCCGCCGGCCCTCATCGGCAAGGTCATCCTGGGCGACATCAAGTGGTCGACCGAGAACGGCCAGCGCACCAGTTACCGCGACTGGATGACCGACCCGGCCGACGTGCGGAACCTCCTCCAGTGGACCAACAATCAGTTGCACGTCCGTTACCGCCCCGTCGACACCGACCTGGCGAGTTTCTCCTACGACCCGACCGAACTGCCGATCCTCTACTTCACGGGCCACGACGCCTTTACCCTGAAGCCCGAGATGATCGTCAAACTGCGGCAGTACTGCGTGGACGGCGGCACGATCCTCGGCGATGCCTGCTGCGGCTCGCCGGACTTCAACAATGCCTTCCGGACCCTGGCAAAGGAGATGTTCCCGAAACGGCCGATGGAACCCCTGCCGCAGGACCATCCGCTCTACTCCTCGTTCTTTCCGATTACGAGCATCCGCTACGCCGTCGACCAGGCCGAGAAGGACGACGTGCCACACCTGGAGGCCGTCAGTATCGGTTGCCGCGCGGCGATCATCTACGGCGGCGGCTACGACCTTTCGTGCGGCTGGGACAACCACACCCATGCGACCGGCAATCGCATGCTGCCGGCCAGCGCCCTTAAGATCGGCGCCAACATCGTCACCTACACCCTGGCAACGTACGAACTGGGGCGGTTCCTGGCCACGGAAAAGGTTTACCACCAGAAGGGCGACCCGACGCGCGACCAACTGGTCATAGCCCAGATCGTCCACGACGGCGACTGGGATACCCAGCCGGCGAGCCTGATGTCGCTCATGAAGTACCTGGCCGAAAACACCACCGTCTCGGTCCAGTTCAAGAAGGAGGACGTGGACCTGAGGAGCATCGACGCCTTCCGCCATCCGATCCTCTACATTACCGGCCACGAGGACTTCAAACTCTCGGACGAGGAAGTCAACAACCTCCGCCGGTACCTTGCGGCTGGCGGCGTGCTGGTGGGCAACTCCTGCTGCGGACGCAAGTCGTTCGACGCGGCCTTCCGCCGCGAGATCGCCCGCGTGCTGCCCGACAACAAACTCGAGCGCGTCGCGCTGGACCACCCCGTCTACAAGAGCGTGTTCCCCATCCAGAAGGTCGAGTACACGCCGCTGGCCTTGCACGATTATCCGGGCCTCGACCGGCCCACCCTGGAGGGCATCCAGATCGACAACCAGTTGCGGGTCATCTACAGCCCGATGGGCCTGGTGAACGGCTGGTCGGGCGCGCCGAACCCGTACGACCGCGGATATGCCAGCAACGATGCCCTGCGGCTGGGCATCAACATCCTCGTTTACGCGATGACGCACTGAGTTGTTTAGTTACCTCTAAACGACGCAAGGAGACTTCTTTGGCTGCAACCCACACTCCCGAAGAATTGACCGTCATCGAGCAACTCGCGAAGGCCCGCAGCCTGCTCCTCCAGGAGATCCACAAGGTCATCGTCGGGCAGGACGACGTCATCGAGCAGTTGATGCTGGCGGTCTTCGCGCGCGGCCATTGCCTGATGGTGGGCGTGCCGGGGCTGGCGAAGACGCTGCTGATTTCGACGATCGCCCAGGTCCTGAAACTGAAGTTCAACCGCATCCAGTTCACGCCGGACCTGATGCCCTCGGACATCACCGGCACGGACGTGATCGAGGAAAACCGCGCGACCGGCGAGCGGTCGTTCCGGTTCATCCGCGGCCCGATCTTCTCCAACATCATCCTGGCCGACGAGATCAACCGCACGCCGCCCAAGACGCAGGCTGCATTGTTCCAGGCCATGCAGGAATACCACGTGACGGCCGCCGGCAACACCTACCCGCTGGACCTGCCGTTCTTCGTCCTGGCGACGCAGAACCCGATCGAGCAGGAAGGCACGTACCCCCTGCCCGAGGCCCAACTCGACCGCTTCATGTTCATGGTCAACGTCGATTATCCGCCGCGCGATGACGAGCGGGCCATCGTCCGCGCAACGACGTCCGAGCATGACGTCGACCTGCGGTTCGTCCTCGGGGCCAAGGACATCCTGGGCATCCAGAAGATCATCCGGCGGGTGCCCATTTCGGAGCACGTCATCGACTACGCCGTCAGCCTGGCCCGCGCCACGCGCCCGGGCACGCCCGACGCCCCGCAGTTCATCAACGAGTGGCTGACCTGGGGCGCCGGCCCGCGTGCGGCCCAGTACCTGGTGCTGGGGGCGAAGGCCCGCGCGATCTTCGCCGGGCGGCTGAACGTCACGTGCGACGACATCCGTAAGGTCGCCCGCCCGGTCCTCAGGCACCGCCTGTTTACGAACTTCAACGCCGACGCCGAAGGCATGACCGCCGAGAAGATCGTCGAGCGGCTGCTGGCGACCGTGCCGGAACCGTCGCCGGAAGACTACCGTGACCGCGCCGGTGCTAAGCCTGCGGCCGCCCCTGTGGCAACTCCGCCCGCAGCCCAGCCGAGCGCCGCGGCGGCCCCCGCCGCGCCTGCGGCCCAGCCGATCACGGGCACGTTCGTGTCGCGGACCCCGGCAGCACCCGCCGCACAGCCTCCCGAGACCGACAAGGTGCCGCCGAAGGCGTAGCGTTTCTCTTGCCGGCGATGTGCGTGCGGCCGCAGCCTATTCTTCCTGGGGCAGTAGCGGGACTTCTTTGACTTTAATCCCGCTCTTTTCCGCAACGAATTCAAGCATCGGACGATCTGTGGCAGGGTCGGCACGTCGCAAGGGATCCTTTGAAGCAAGCACCTCTCCGTTCTTAAACAGGATGCACCAGCGAGGACGGTCGACGACGGGATTTTGCATCGAAGCTCGCGAGTGCGAGGCCCAGTAGATGGCTTCAACCTCATCGTATTTCCGCACAACCGACCCAACGCTCATCAGGCGATTGATATAAATGAAATCTTGCGAAAAGGCGGCGTAGCAGTCCAGCATAAGGAAAAGGGCCGGAACAAACAACACGGCAAAGCCCGTCAGCACGGACCGGCATACCCTCGTGGCATCGAAACCGGCTTTCAGGCTCGTATAACGCAGGAACCGGTCATAGCGGTCTCCAAGTAACAGGAAAAGCACCCCAAATGCGACAAAAGGGGCAAGGCTCATCGCAAGGAAACCTGCCGGAAGGAGCAACGCAAGGGGGTTAATTCCAACATAGTACACGTCCTGGAGCGCGGCACCTGCCTGCCATTCGAAAGCAAACATAAGAAGGCGGTAAAGCCCATAGCCTATCAGGCCCACCGATCCAAGCCAGACAAGTGTTGCAACAGCGTCCCATCTGTTGCCAAATTCGCGTTGGAGAACTTCCAACGTCGGCCCATCTTTCGCCAGACGGGGCGGAATGAAGCGGCGCAATAAGAGCAGGCCGGCGCCAACACCGACGGCGACGAAGGCCTGCGTCATTGGCTCTGTCGTCATACTCCAACCCTCGTCGAATTGCCCCGCGCATACGTGGGGTTTGCCGGCCTGCACGGCCGGGGCTCGATCTTACTACTTCTTCGGCTTCGGAAGTTTGGCCTGCCAGGTGTCGGCGTCGGCGGCGCGGCCGGCGGCGCGGAGGGCCTCGACGTAGGCATTCACCACATGGACCCACGCGGTGTTCTTCAGGTCGTATTTGCGGTTGAAGTCTTCCTGGTACTCTGGGACCTTGGCCGCCATCATGGCCATGTACTTCAGCATCATGTCCTGCTTCTTGTCCTCCTGCATGATCTTGACGGCGCGGTCGAAGAGGACCACGAAGCCGTAGTGCTGATTGGCGTACTTCTCGGAGCACAGGACGTAGCCTTTCAGGGCATCGTCGCGGCGGCCGACGGCTTCCGTGTACTGGCCCTGGAAGGCCCGCAGCCGCACCGACAGGTCGGGTCGCTTGGCGGCCTCGTACATGGCGAATGCCTTGTCGAGGAGTTGGAGGTTCCTGGCCACCTCGGCGTCGGTGGGCTTGGAGTCGGGCTTCATACGCGGCTGAAGGATTTTGCTGAGGACCTCGAACATCAGGTCGGGATAGTTCGCGAACGACTTATACATCGCGTCGTACATCTTCTCGCCCAGTTCCTGGGACACGACGCCCTTGGAGCACCACAAGGCCACCAGGCGCCACGGCATGTCGCAGTAAGGGTTGCGCTGGACGGCCCCTTCCAGGATCGCCAGGGCCTTGGCGACGTCCTCTTCCTGGATGATCTGTGCGATGTAGTACGCCACGGCGGCGTCGAGCCAGCCGGGGTACGACCGGGCGACCGCCAGGGCCTTCAACTCCAGGTCGCGGTCGAGCGTTTCCCGTTGTACTAGCGGATCGAACATGACGCCCGTGTAGTAGCGGTCGTAGTCGAACCGGCCCGATGAAAGGAGGCCGATCGACTCCCGCTCGCGGCCGACCCAAGCGACCCATGCGTGGCCACCGCGCTCGCCTTCGCCGCCGACGTAGATGCTAGGCACGCCGAAACTCTTGAGCACCCGCGAGGCGTAATAGGCGCGGTGCATGCAGATGCCGCCCTTGGCCAGGATGGTGGCCAGCGTCCAGGCCGTATCGTCCTTGGCCGCATTGATGAGGCTGTCGTTGTACGCAATGTCGTAGTAGATCTTGCCGAAGGCGCCCGGCGGGGTATTGCCGTAGCGCTGAAGCGCCCAGCCCCGCTCTTCAAGCGGCAGGTCGTTGTCGGCCACGTAAAGGAGGATCGGCCAGGGCGTGGTCTTCAGCGGCATCTTCATCGCGCGCTCGTACTTGAGGTACCAGCCGAACGAGTCCTCGATGGACGGCACTTCTCTGCCCGCGTTGGCGAAGCGGACATCCCTGCCGCGTACGCCCTTTGCGCCTGCCCGGCCGTAGACCAGTGCCATCGCCAGGGCCAGGTGATGGTAGTTCTTCACATGGTCTCCGTATTTCACCTTCAGCGTCTCGAGCGCCCGGAAGACCTCGGGGTCGAACTTGGGGAAGAGGATAACGACCAGCGGGTCGCGCAGGTCTTTGTTTGCCGAAAGCCAGGTCCAGAACTCTGCGGAGACGCCGGCGGGGGCCTTGAGTTTCTGCCAGGCCATGGCGGCCGCGAACTCCTTGAACTCAATGATGAGGGCATCGGTCAGTTTGCCTTTGAGGGCGTCGGCCTTCACGCGCGCCAGCAGTTCTCCGGGGGACGATGTGGCCGCCGTCGGCGCCGCGGCCGGCGTTGCCGCGGTTCCCGGGGCGCCGGGGGCGGACGGTGCGGTGCCGACCGGCGTGGCGGCCGGGGATTTTGCCGCAGGGCGCGAAGGGCTTATGCTCACCGCCCCGAGGGCCGCCGCGCTCGCTGCCGCCAACAGGAGAATCGCGATTGCCGCCCTTGTACCCATAGCCATGACTGCCCTCTTCTCGCAATGCCTCAGTTACGGGTGCTTCTCCCCTCGCAGATGTGGCACGGCCGGCTTGCCCGGCCGTGGTGCCGTGCCAGAAACACGGCCGGACAAGCCGGCCGTGCCACCCTCGGTAACGAAAGGCACCCGTGATAAGGGGTTACCCCTTCTCGCAAGATGAATCCGATCTGGCCAGAGCCTTCTCGTGCCTGGAGGATTATACGATATCGGAGGGCTGTCAACGAGATGATACCGGCGCGCGGCCGTACTGAAGCAATTAATATGACAGCGCTACTTTCAAGGTTTTGCGCGGCGGGTCTCCGTACCCGCCGCGCCGACTGCCGCTAAACTTTGCGAACACGCGGCATTTTCGCGCGGCGGGTACGGCGACCCGCCGCGCAAATCGCAATCCAGCGTTGTTGTATTAGGAGCGGGGCGCGGCCACCCGCTGCGGGATTGCCGTGCCCCACCGTAACTTCTGATTCAGCGCTTTAATTGGTTTCGGGCGGCGCGAGGTCGATCGGGCACGGCTCGACGTGCCAGATCTCCCGGGCATACTCGCGAATCGTGTAGTCCGAACTGAAGCGGCCCATGTTGGCGATGTTCAGGAGGCTCATCCGCGTCCACTTGTCCTGGTCGCGGTAGGCCCGGTCGACCGCCTCCTGGCACTCCAGGTACGCATGGAAGTCGGCCAGGTTGAAGAAATGGTCGCCGCGGTCGAAGATGGTCTCCCAGATGGGCTTGTAGAGGCCCGGCTGCTCGAGGTTGAAGAAGTTGCCCCGGAAATAGTCCATGATGCGCCGGATTTCGGGATGCTGGTAGTAGTGCTTCGGGTCGTAGCCGCTGGCGCGGAGGGCGTCGAGTTGCTCGACGGTGTTGCCGAAGCAGAAGAAGTTTTCGGCCCCGGCGGCCTCGCGGATTTCGATGTTGGCGCCGTCCAGTGTGCCGATCGTCAGCGCCCCGTTCAGCGCGAGTTTCATGTTGCCCGTGCCGCTGGCTTCGGTGCCGGCGGCGCTGATCTGCTCCGACAGGTCGGCGGCCGGGATGATCCGTTCGGCCAGCGATACGCGGTAATCGGCGAGGAACACGACGGCCATCTTATTCCGCACGTCGGCGTCGTTATTGACGATGAACGCCAGGTCGTTGACGAGTTTGATGATGAGTTTGGCCGTCGCGTAGCCGGGGGCGGCCTTGCCCGCCAGGATGAAGGTGCGCGGCACGAGGTCGAGGTCGGGGTTTTCCTTTAGCCGCGTGTACCGGTGGATGATGTGCATGACGTTCAGCAGTTGGCGCTTGTACTCGTGGATGCGCTTGACCTGCACGTCGAAGAGGGAGTCCGGGTCGACCCGGATGCAGCCTTCCTCGGCTATGAGTTGCGCCAGGTGTTTCTTGTTTTCGCGTTTGACCACGCGCAGGCGGGCCTTGAACTCTTCGTCGTCCACGAGCGGCGCCAGGCGCGCCAGTTGCCCGAGGTCCTTGATCCACCCGTCGCCGATGCGCTCCGTGATAAGTTGCGCCAAGCCCGGGTTGGCCTTCAGCAGCCACCGCCGGTGCGTGATGCCGTTGGTCTTGTTGTTGAACTTTTCGGGCGTCAGGTCGTGGAAATCGCGGAAGAGGCGGCTGGTCACGAGGTCGGAGTGGACCTTTGAGACGCCATTGACGCTGTGGCTGCCGATGACCGACAGGTGGGCCATGCGGACCTTCTTCTCATCGCCCTCCTCAACGAGCGACATACGGGCCAGTTTGTCGACGTCGTTGGGGAACTTGTTCGCCACGTACCGCAGGTGGCGCCGGTTGATCTCATAGATGATCTGAAGGTGCCGCGGCAGGAGTTCCTCGAACATCCGGACGGGCCACTTCTCCAGCGCCTCGGGCATCAGCGTGTGGTTCGTGTAGCCGAACGTGCGGGTCGTGATGTCCCAGGCGGGCTCCCAATCCAACTCCTCGCCGTCCACGAGCAGGCGCATCAGTTCCGTGACCGCCATGGCCGGGTGCGTGTCGTTCAGTTGGATCGCCACCTTGTCGGGGAACTGCGAAAAGTCGGGGTGGTTCACCTTGTACCGGCGGACGATGTCCTGGATCGAGCACGAGATGAAGAAGTACTGTTGCCGGAACCGCAGTTCGCGGCCTTCCTCGACGCGGTCGTCCGGGTAGAGCACCTTCGTGATGTTCTCGCTGAGGGTCTTCTGCTCGTAAGCCCGGATGTAGTCGCCTTCGCTGAAGAACCGCAGGTCGAACTCCTCGCTTGCCTTGGCCGTCCACAGGCGCAGGTTGTTGACCGTGTTGTTGCCGTATCCGGCGACGGGAAAATCGTACGGGATGCCCACGATGGTCTTGTCGGGAATCCACCGGTATATCGTGCGGCCGTTGCGGCTGGACTCGTGCTCGACGCGCCCGCCGTAGCGGACCCAGAACTGGTACTCCGGCCGCTCGATCTCCCACGGATACCCATGGCGCAGCCAGTTGTCGGGTTCCTCCACCTGGTAGCCGTCGCGGATGGTCTGCCGGAAGATGCCGTAGTCGTAGCGGATGCCGTAGCCGTAGCCCGGCAGCTGGAGCGCGGCCATGGAGTCGAGGAAGCATGCGGCCAAGCGGCCGAGGCCGCCGTTGCCGAGGCCCGCATCGCGTTCGACCTCGCGCAGGCAGCGCCAGTCGACGCCAAGTTCCTCCATCGCCCGCGTGACGGCGTCGTCCAGACGCAGGTTGATGATGTTGTTGCCCATCGCGCGGCCGATGAGGTACTCGACCGAGAGGTAATAGATGCGCTTGACGTCGTGGCTGTAGTACTGCTGGCTGGTGGCGATCCACTTCTCGATCAGCCGGTCGCGGACCGTCAGCGCCAGAGCGTAATAGCGGTCGCGCTCGGTGGCCGAGAAGTGGTCCTTGGCCAGGGTGTACTTCAGGTGGTTCTGGAACGACAGTTTGATGGCCTCGACCGTGCCCAGTTGCGGATAATTCTGAACGAGGGCCTGGCAGGCGGGACGAGACATCATCTCAGGGACAGTCGACATAAAGCACACCCCTCTCCTTATAGGCCGGGGTGCGCTTCGTAGGGTATACTAAACATCGGCAGAAGCGGCCCAGCGCATTAAACGATTGTTGAACCAAGTCGCGCGGTGGGCAAGACTGCCCGCCGCGCGATCATGCGCTGAAAGCCGGTTCGGAAACAGCCTCTTAGCCCGGCGCGGCCGGGCGCTTACATTGACGCCGGCGCGCATGTCCGATATACTTTGCGTTGGATGCTGCGCCACTGGCGCGGCCTTCGCTGCGCATCCATTGCGAGAACTCTATGGGTCTGGAAGTTGTAACGGAATACATCGGCAAGGCCGTGGCCGCGGTCTTCGGGTCGCGCAACCAACGCCTCGTGCGCGCCTATCGCCAGAAGGTGGCGCTCGTCAGCGCCATGGAACTTGAGATGCAGGCCCTCTCCGACGAGCAACTCCTTGACCGGGCCCGCCAGATGCGCGGACGCATCGCCCCCGCCGTCGCCCGGCTCGATGAGGGGTTCTCTCGCGAGGATTTCGACGACCCGAAACTTAAAGGCGAATACCGCGAGCGCCTGGGCGCCATCCTCGACCCCATTCTGCCCGAGGCCTTCGCCGCAGCACGCGAAGCCGCAAAACGCACCATCTGGCTCGGCTACGAAGAGGCCCCGCCCGACTATCACCCCGAGGTCCAGGACCGCGTCCGCAAGGCCATGCGCGGAGAGGCAAGCCTCATCGACCCCGCCACCCGCAAGCCGATCGAACTCTTTGGCCTCTACGGCATGCGCCCCTACGACGCGCAGATCATCGGGGCGATGACCCTGAACGACGGCCGCATCGCCGAACTGGCGACCGGCGAGGGCAAGACGCTCGTGGCCTCGCTTGCGGCGTACCTGAACACATTGACGGGCCACCCGGTCCACGTTGTCAGCGTCAACGATTACCTCGTCCGCCGCGACTGCAACTGGAACCGCCCGATCTTCCGGCGCCTGGGCCTGACGGTCGGGGCCATCCAGGCCAACATGGACAGCCCCGATCGCCAGGTCCAGTACTCCTGCGACATCACGTACGGCACCAACAACGAGTTCGGCTTCGATTACCTGCGCGACAACATGAAGATTTCGCGGGCCGAGCAGGTCCAGGGCGAACTGGCCTACGCGATCGTCGACGAGTGCGACTCGGTCCTCGTGGACGAGGCCCGCACGCCCCTTATCATCTCCGGCCCCGCCTTCGAGTCGACCGACAAGTACGCCCGGGCCGACGCCGTCGCCCGGCAACTCAAGGCCGAACGCGACTTTCTCGTCAAGGAGAAGGAGCACCAGTGCCCCCTGACCGAGGAAGGCACGCGCCGGGCCGAGGAACTCATCGGCGCCGGTAGTTTCTACGTCGCCGGCAACATGGACTGGCCGCACCTCATTGACCAGTCCCTCCGCGCCCACAACCTCTACCGCCGCGACAAGGAGTACGTCGTCAAGGGCGACGAGGTCATAATCGTCGACGAGTTCACCGGCCGCCTCATGCCCGGCCGTCAATGGTCCGACGGCCTCCACCAGGCCGTCGAGGCCAAGGAACGCATCCGCATCAAGGAAGAGACCCAGACCCTCGCCACGATCACCCTCCAGAACTTCTTCCGGATGTACAAGAAACTCTCCGGCATGACCGGCACGGCCATGACCGAGGCCGCCGAGTTCGACAAGATCTACCAACTGGAAGTCGTCGCCATCCCGACGAACCGGCCCCTGTCGCGCATCGAGCACCCCGACGTCGTCTACCGCATCGACAAGGAGAAGTACGAGGCCCTCGTCGAGGAGATCAAGGAATACCACGACCGTGGCCGCCCGGTCCTCGTGGGCACCACCAGCATCGAGAACTCCGAACGACTCAGCCACATGCTCGAGCGCACCTACGGCATCCCCCACGAGGTCCTCAACGCCAAGTTCCACGAGAAGGAGGCCGAGATCGTCGCCAAGGCCGGCCAGCGTTACGTCGGCCCGGACGGCAAGGAAATGGGCAACGTCACGATCGCCACCAACATGGCCGGTCGCGGCACGGACATCAAACTCGGCCCCGGCGTCGTCTGGACCAACTGCTTCGGCCCGTGGGACGTCGCCAAGCAGGTCATCCCCTCCGACTTCGGCAACAAGTGCTGCGTCGGATGCCACGAGTATGCCCCCAAGACCCGTTGCGCCCACTGCTTCAAGCCCAAGATCGACCCCGACTTTCCGGAGCGCGGCAAGAACGAGTGCGTGGAAAACCCGCCGTGCGGCCTGCATGTCGTGGGCACCGAGCGCCACGAGGCCCGCCGCATCGACAACCAGTTGCGCGGCCGTGCGGGGCGTCAGGGCGACCCGGGCACCAGCCGGTTCTTCTTGTCGCTCGAAGACGACCTGATGCGCATCTTCGCCAGGGACTGGGTCTCGGGCGCCCTTCAGAAACTTGGCATGGAAGAGGGCATGGCCCTGGAGCACCGGTGGCTGTCGCGCGGCATAGAGAACGCCCAGAAGAAGGTGGAGGAGCGCAACTTCGACATCCGCAAGCACCTCCTGGAATACGACGAGGTCATGGACCGGCAGCGCAAGATCTTCTACGGCCGCCGCCAGAACATCCTGGAGTCCGATGACCTCCGCTCGTTCGTCTGGGAACTCCTGACCGACAGCATCGAGCGCGCGTGCGATTCCTACCTTTCCCCTGCCTACAGTTACGAGACCGTCGCGGAGTGGGCCCGCCGCAACCTTGCGGTTCAGGTCGACGCCGGGCAACTCGGCGAAAAGTCGGCCGACGAACTGGCCGATGTCCTCATGGACCTCGCCCAGCAGGCGGCCCGCGACGCCGTCGTGGAAACGCTGCCCTAGTTTATCCCCGAGGAGTTCGAGGACACCGGCGAGGAGACGGACGAAGGCGAAGGCGAAGAAGACGCCGGGCCGCCCCCCAAGGCCGACTACCGGGCACTGGCCGCCTGGGCCGAGACGCGCCTGGGCCTGCGCGTGCGCGAGGCGGACCTGAAGATACTGGGCAGCGACGAGATACAGGCCGTCCTTATTAGCGCCGCCGACGTGCGACTGAAGGCCATCGACTTTGCGCCCCTCCAGACCTTTCTCCAGCCCGACTATCGCCTGGCGGCCCTGGCCGACTGGGCCAACAAGAAGTTCGATTTCCGCTTCACAGCGGCCGATTTCCAGGGCAAGGATCGCGATGCCGCCGTCCGGTTCCTCATGGAGCGCCTCGAAAAACTGTACGAGGAGAAGGAGCGGTCGTACCCCATCGAGTCGGCCATCGAGGAACACCTCGTGGCCCAGGCCGGCATGGGCCAGCAGGATTTCGACGGCCTCGCAAAGTGGGCCTCGTGGTACTACCTGGCGGACGTCAAGGCCGAGAACATCCGCCACCGCGACCCGCGCGAGGTCCGCCGCCGCCTCCTGGAGATCACAAACGAGTTCTACGCGTCCGACCGCCTCGGCCGCGCGGTCGGCGAGGGCGTCCGCAATCACCTGCCGGCCGCCGCGCTGGACCGGCCCGAGAGTTGGCAGCCCCTCGCCCAGTGGGCCAAGGAGCGCCTGGGCCTGGAGATCACGCCCGACCACTTCATCGTCGCCTGCGCCGGCGGCGAAAATGCGTCTGACGGCGAAAAGGGGGCTGACCCCTTAGTCCGTCAGGGGTCTGACCCCTTC
>JAPLMO010000343.1 GCA_026386995.1 Planctomycetota bacterium
GGCCGCGTGGCAGGGGCAGTCGGCCTTGGCGGCGGCGATCTTCGGCACGGCGCGCTTCAGCAGTTCGATCGCGTGGGCCGTGCCGGCGTTCATGTTGGCGATGATGCTTTCCAGGATGGCGTCGGCGCTCGTGCCGGGCTCGTGCTCGCGCCAGCAGTCGTAGTCGGTCGGGATGGCGATGAGGGCGTAGCAGATTTCGGCCTCGCGGGCGAGTTTCGCCTCGGGCATGGTCGTCATGCCTATGAGGTCGCCGCCCCACTGGCGGTGCATGAGGCTCTCGGCGCGTGTGGAGAACTGCGGTCCCTCCATGCACACGTAGGTGGCCCTCGGGTGCACGGTGGTGCCCAGGCCCTTGCCGCAGTCGTGGAGGAGCCGCCGCAGGTTTTCGCAGAACGGGTGGGCGAACTCGATGTGCACCGTGAAATCCTCGAAGAAGGTCCGTCCCGGGCGCAGGGTCTTGTCGATGACCTGATCGCAGATGACGAGGTCCCGCGGCGCGATCGACTCGCGGAGGATCCCCGTTGCGCCCGAGGCCACGATGTGCGTGACGCCGAGTTTCTTCAGGGCAAAGATGTTCGCCCGGTATGGCACCAGCGACGGATTCAGTTGGTGCGCCAGGCCGTGCCGCGCCAGGATAGATACACGCTGGCCGCCGACCTCCGTCAAGGTGATGGGCGAAGAGGGTTTGCCGAACGGCGTGTCGACCTCGACTCGTTCGCCGCCTGCTTCTTTAGTGAGGGCCTCGCCGAGCCCGGTTCCGCCGATGAGTCCGACCAGTACGTCGCTCACAGAGAGTCTCCTTTCGCAAGGTACGCTACCAGAGGCGGGGGAGGCGGTCAACGAGATGTTGGCCCGGTTCTGGAAGGGCGGGTGGGGTCTGAGGTGGCGTATTGGCGCGGTGGGTCCGGAGATACACCGCTCAAAGGTTCACGAGGTGGCGTATCGCTAGTTCGCCTCAACGACGGCGTTTTCCGCACCTACGGTGGAGGCGCGGTCTTTTTCGAGGAATCGCAAGAAGGCTTCTACGATAGCGGGATCAAACTGCGTGCCCGCGCAGCGGCGCAACTCGGCGGCGGCGGCTTCGTGCGACATGGCCGGCCGGTACGGCCGCGCGCTGGTTATGGCATCGTAGGAATCGACGACGGCCAGGATCTTGGCCTCCAACGGAATCTGTGAACCCGACAGGCCTTCCGGATAACCTTTGCCGTCAACCCGCTCGTGATGATAGAGGATGGCCGGTCGGATGTCGTTCAGGAAGGTCAGGTGCTTCAGGAGTTCCACGCCGCGGCGCGGGTGCTCGCGGACGATGGCCCATTCTTCGTTGGTCAGCCGGCGGTTGGCCGTCAGGATGCTGTCGGGCCAGGTCAGTTTGCCGATGTCGTGGAGTTCTCCGGCGCGCGAGAGGTTCTCCAACTGGTCGCCCGAGAGGCCGAGTTCCCGTCCGGTGGCGGTCACCCATGTCTTGACGCGCGCGGAGTGGCCGTTGGTGTAAGGGTCCTTGGCCTCCATCGTCATGGCCAGGGTGATGATGGAAGCCAGGTTGGCCTGCTCGAGGCCTTTCAGGGCGACGTGGCTTGAGAGGGTGATGGCGACGGCCTCGGAGATGAACTCCAGTTCCGAAAGTTCGATCTGCGAGAACTCGCCGCCGGGCTTGTCGGTGGCGTTGATGACGCCGATCTTGCGTCCCGCGGCGCTCAACTGGGCGGTGATGAGCGGATACGAGGCGACCGCGCCGTCCGCCTGGATGCCGAGGGCCTCGTGCGGCCGCTCCGACAGGACGTTCCTCAGCACCAGCGGCTGGCCGCTTGCGAAGACGCGCCCGCAAATCCGCTGGCCGATCGGCACGGCGACTTGTTGGGCCACGTCTTCCGGAATGCCGCGCGACGCCAGGATGCGCAGCAGGTCGCCGTCGGCGACCATGACGCTGATGCGGCGGGCCTCAAGGACTGTTGCGGCGTAAGAGACGGCCTCTTCGGCGGCGGCCTTGGCGGTTTCGGCCATGGCCAGCCGCCGCAGGAACGAACACCGGCGTTCCGCGCGGCTGCGCTCTTTAGCGAGGTTCTCCAGCGATCCCACCAACTCGTCGGTCTGCCGCGTAACGGCCAGCGCCAAAGCCACGACGGCAACAATGCTCATGGTGATGAGGACTTTCGTCACCAGGGGATGCAGCGGCGACGTCAGAAGAAAAGCGATCACCAGCAAAAGGGCCAGGAGCAGCGATGTCTGCAGCGCACAGCACGACCGGACGCTCGGCAGGTTGCACCACGTGCATCGGTGGTACGGAGCGGTGCCCAGCGAGCAACACACGAGGCACTTCGGGTTGCCCGATGCGCCGCGCGCCAGGACGGCGGGGGCAGATGTGCGCCGTACAATGTGGCGCAGGGCCGCCTTACCGGTCGCATAGAAGACAGTGACGAAGGAGAAGCCCGTGCTTCCCGCCAGGATGGCGATGGCCGACGCGCTCAGCACCGCCAGCCAGCCGAGCGGGTTGCCTTTCAGGAGCAGGGCCAAGCCCAGGCCTAGCAAGACGCCGCGCACACCTTCGTCCCACCGATGAACGCCGTGGTAGAAGTTGAGTAGCGTCGGCTTGCTATCGTAGTGCCTGACCAGGTTCCAGATGCGACCTATGACGACCAGCCGGACCGAAACCATCGCCGCCAGCGACAGGCCCAGGGCAACCCAGACGGGCGCATGCCAGCCGCCAAGGTACGCCACAATGGGAATAGCGCCGACGACGAACTGGTGCAGGCGCGCACCGGCCCCCGGACTGCAAGAACCTTGCATGGCAGTATCCCCAGCGTTGTGTTGTATGGATGTCGGGCCGGAAGAGACTTTCTTCGGAGGCCGCATCCCAGCGCAACTAATATCGACGCATAGGGAAGTGAACTTTAGGGTTTCGGAAATCCGGCAAAAAGCGGCCCCGCCCGCGCCGCCTGTAGTGGTACAACAGGAAACAGACGCTATTTGGCCTGTGCGGCGGCCAAGTCGCTCTGAAACTCCTGGAGGCTCCGAACGTTCATCGGGCCGTGGGCCATTTCCTCAAGCCCCAGGACCACCGCCGCCGCGCCCGAGAGCGTGGTCACCAGCGGCACGCCCAGGCGGACGGCGGTCGCGCGGATGGAGACTTCGAACGGCCGGCAGTGGCGGCCGCTGGGCGTGTTGATGAGGAAGGCGATCTCGCCGTTTTTCATGCGGTCCACGATGTTCGGCCGCGCGCCTTCCTGGACCTTCGGCAGTTCCTCGACGTCCATGCCGTTGGTCCGCAGGACCGTGGCCGTTCCGTGCGTGGCCACCAGCGAAAAGCCCATACCCGACAGACGCTTGACGATGGAGATGATGTTGCGTTTGTCGCGGTTGTTGACGCTGACGAACACCTTCCCGCGCTGCGCCCAGACGTTGCCGGCGGCAATCTGGCTCTTGGCGAACGCGATCCCGAACTTCGCGTCGATGCCCATTACCTCGCCGGTCGACTTCATCTCGGGGCCCAGCACCGGGTCCACGCCGGGGAACCGCGACCACGGGAACACGGGCGCCTTGACCGCCGAATGCGTGGGCCGCACCTCCTGCGTGATCCCCAGGTCG
Source organism: Planctomycetota bacterium (assembly GCA_026386995.1). The sequence continues at coordinate 3,583 of JAPLMO010000343.1, forward strand.
GCCAGGCGGCGGCCCATGATGACCTTCGTGGCGATGCCGGCCCACGGGATGCCGGTGGCCTTGGCGACGAACGGCACGGTCCGCGACGCTCGCGGGTTGACCTCCAGGACGTAAAGCGTTTCGCCTCGCAGCGCGTACTGGACGTTGATGAGGCCGCGCACGTCCAGTTCCTCGGCCATGGCGCGGGTGCTCTCCTCGATCTCCTGGACGATGTTCTCGGCCAGCGTGAACGGGGGCAGGGCGCAGCAGGAATCGCCGCTGTGGATGCCGGCCTCCTCGATGTGTTCCATGACGCCGGCGATGACCGTCCGCTGGCCGTCGCACACGGCGTCGACGTCGATCTCGGCCGCGTCCTCCAGGAACTTGTCGACCAGGACCGGGCGCTGCGGCGAGGCCATGACGGCCCGCGCCATGTACTCCTTCAGGTCCTCCGGGCCGTAAACGATCTCCATGGCGCGGCCGCCCAGGACGTAGGAGGGGCGCACCAGGACGGGGTACCCGAGCCGCTTGGCGATGCGGAGGGCCTCGTCGGGGCTCGTGGCGGTGCCGTTGGGGGGCTGTCGGAGTTTAAGTTTGTTGATGAGTTGCGAGAAGCGTTTGCGGTCCTCGGCCCGGTCGATCGCCTGCGGAGACGTGCCCAGGATGTGGACGCCCGCCTTCCGGAGGGGGATGGCCAGGTTCAGCGGCGTCTGGCCGCCGAACTGGACGATGACGCCGACCGGCTGCTCGCACTCGACGATCTCCAGGACGTCCTCCAGCGTCAGCGGCTCGAAATACAGCCGGTCGGAGGTGTCGTAGTCCGTGGAGACCGTTTCCGGGTTGCAGTTGACCATGATGCTCTCGTAGCCCTCTTCGCGGAGGGCGAACGAGGCATGGACGCAGCAATAGTCGAATTCGATGCCCTGGCCGATGCGGTTCGGTCCGCCGCCGAGGATGACCACCTTGCGTCGCCCCACGGGCTTGGCGCTGCGCGGCGCACGCGACGGCCTGGGGCGCGGGACCCGCGTCTTGCCGCCGGCGGCCTTCGAATGCCGGGCGGCGCCGGGAGGCAGCGCAGCACCTCGCGCTTGAAGCGGAACGCCCGAACTGGCGCGCACATCATCCATCTGGCAGGTCTCCTCGAATGCTCCGGGGGGTCCGCGACGCGAGGACCCAGGATAGGGTATCAACCGCCCCACTTGCCGTAAAGTATTTTTGCGGGCCGCGGAAAGGGTCAATGGCTGCAATAAAGATCATCGGAAGGAAATCCGGGATGACTTGCGCCTTTGCCCTTACGGCCGCGGAATACCCGCCCAGATCCCGTCTCGGGCCTCGCGGAGGAGGGCCTCGTAGTCGCGGCGGGCCGGCTCGTTCCGCTGAAAGAGGCGTTCGGCATCTGTTCGGGCCGTCATCGCCTTGTCGGTCTGCTGCGATTTCTGGTAGACGTCGGCCAGAAGGGCCACCGCCTCCGGCCGCGCGGGATCGAAGAGGAGTATTTGCTCCAGGGTAACCTGGGCAACTCGCATCTGGTCTTGCCCGATTGCGACGGCCGTAGCGCTGCACCTCTCCGGCGTACTGGCTGAACTGCATGTCCATGGCGACCGTGGCGGAGCCGTCGCCGCTTTTCACGATGCGCCAGCCGGCCCCTTCGTCCAGGTGGCGGCCGTGCTCGTAATACGGGAACGAGAACTGAGTTCCGCCCATCGACCACGGCGGGCCGTCCTGGAGCACGTCGTTGACCTGTAAGAGTTCGCGGCCGGGGCCCTTGAAGAAGACGCGCGGCAGGCGTCAGCCGAACTCCGGCAGGACGACGGCCTTTACGTACTCGTTTTCGAGGATGATCGCGTCGGTGGTTTAGGAGGTCTTACCGGCGAGGTTCGGGTTCGTCTTCTGGCCGGAGGGCCCGCCCGCCGTGGCCGGGTCAGCCGCCGAGGCGACGGCGGCGAAGAGAATGCCGAGGCCGATTGTCGACAGGCACAGGAACACCCGCAACACTCCCGTTAGAGGTAATCGGCGTGCTTCTGCGGGAAGAACAGGTTTTTCGCAGGATACCGGCGGGTCACTTCGCGCCGAGGGGTTCCAGCAGCACCTCGTTTGGGTCGCAGTACCCGATCAGGGCACCAGGTATCCGCCGGTCGAAACTTCCCGGCGCGGGTCCGGCCGACCCGACGTGCCAGTCGGCGAACAGGACATTCGCCCTGCCGCCGTGACGGAACTGGACGTAGGCCCGTTTGGGCTCGATGAAGTACCAGTCTTCTATCATGGGGTTCGTAGGCGAGGCGGGGGCCTGGAAGGTGTTGATCTGGGCGGAGTCGGCGAAGAGGAGCGTCCGCCCCGCCTCCCGCGTCCGGATCCACGCGATGTTGCTGTTGCCCTTGCCGTTGGCCTTTGCGGCGCTAGGCATCTGGTGGGAAGACATGTAGCGGTTGACGCCGTAGGTCCAGGCCCCACCCTGGAACTTGGGCTTGTAGGCGCCGCCGAAGGGCACGGCCGGGCACATCTCGACCGACTCAGCCGAGTTGAGGTACGGGTACAACCTGCCGCGCGTCCGGTCCAAGGGGCGGTTGCCTTCGCCCAGGGAGCCCGATCCCACGGGTTCCATGCCGAAGTACCAGATGCGGCCGACGCCGGGCACGTCGGTCATCGCCCAGAAGAACCACCCGTCGTTGTCCTTCAGGTACATTTGCGTGGCGAAGCCGATCTGCCGCAGGTTCGAAGCGCACGCCGTCTGATGTGCCACACCTACTGCGCCCGACATGGCGGGCACCGAAAGGGCCACCAGGACGCCGAGAATGGCGATCGTTACCAGCAACTCGACCAGCGTGAAGCCCTGTCGCTGTCCGGCCATCACACCGCCCCCTGCCTGGCGCGAGGCTCTAGTCCTGCGACGCCGCTTCGCGCGGCGGGTCTCCGGACCCGCCGCGCGCCACTGCCCCAACGCAAATGCCTCACTCGCTGCAGGTCGTGAATCACGCTCGTCGCCGCCGCGCGATCGCCGCCAGACCCGCCGCCAGAAGTCCCAGCGTCGCCGGTTCCGGCGAAAGCGTCAGCGTGTCCATCGCAAAATATGACGGCGTGTTCATGCCGAAGAAGCCGCTGTCGGAACTCGAGAGGGAGAACTCCAGCGACTTGACCGTTCCGAGGGACGTAAGGTCCACCTGGGTCCAGTTCTTTACGATGTAATCCTTGGCGTTGTCGGCGAAGCGGTAGTCGGCCAGGTAGAAGTTCACGTCGCCCGTGGGGGCGCCTGCGGCGTCCTTGCCGGTGATGGTCAGGAGGAACCAGTCGTCCGGATCGGGCGCGTCGCCGAACTTCTTGCTCATGCCGGTCCCGTCACGGATGGAGTAATAGCAGTAGGTTGTATTGGTGAACCAGGTGGAGTCGACCACGGACGGCGCCGCCAGCGTCACTGTTGGCGTCACGCCGTTCCAGCCGTCGATGTAGCCGACGCCGTAGGTCGTGCCGCTCTGGGCGGCGCCCGTGATGGCGCTGTACTGGTTGGTGTAGTCCGGAGTGGTCGTGTCCGACATCCTGGAATAGGCCCACCCGGCCCAGGAGGTCCATCCGGAAAACTCGTCGTAGAAGAACTTGTTGTTGAATTGCGTGGGGCCGCTGGTGAACGGATGTGCCCCGGGGACCGGACCGCCGTTGTAGTAGCCTTCGGTCGGCGGCGGCAGGCCGTCGAAGTCTGCGACCGTGGCCCACGCGCCGCCCGCCAGGATTGTGAGAATCGACACAGCCATGATCATTGTGCGCAGCATTGTAATGCCTCCCTTTCAGGCCGATCCGAGCGCGCGGTCGCTCGGCGGCTCGCCTGTTTTTCGCCCTCCCCCGAGTGCGATGGTTTGACGCGTGCCGCCCCGAGACTTCCGCTGCCGCGCGGGCCGACAAAAAAACCCTCGGCCCCGCGCGGGAGGCCGAAGGTTCAGGAGACACCGTCGTGCCGGCTCTTCCCATTCCGCGAGGAAAGCCTGGTACTACGGGTATCCGGGGGAGGTCTTCTGGCTTGCGATTCGTCCTACTCGGCCCGGCCTTCCCGCCCGCGGGCACATGCGTCATGCCTGCAGGCAGTGGCCACCCTCTGAAATCTCATATCTGGAATCTCAAATCTCAGATCTCAGATGTAAAGATAACAGACGGGCCTTTCGTCCTCGCTCACAGCGGCGGGACCGCGGCGGATTTTAACCGCCTTCCCTGTCCCCGGATCCCTATTCACTTGTCGAGGACCACTATACCACAGATTCCCGGTTCGTCAAGCACCAAGATCGCCCGGCGCCGACGGATAAGCAACCGCCAATAGACTTGACCCACTCGGCGGTTGCCTTAGAATCGCGTGCGATGCGACCGGCCACCACCTATCTTGTGCTGCTTGTCGGGCTTGCTTCCGTCGCCGCGCTTGCGGCGGGCTGCGCCGGCAGTGCGCCGTCGGCGCCGCCGGCTGGCGAGGGCAAGCCGCTGCGTATCCTCAGCCTTACGCCGAACGTCACGGAGATCCTCTTTGCGATGGGCCTGGGCGGCCAGGTGATCGGCCGCTCGACGTACTGCACGTATCCGCCCGAGGTCCAGGCCGTTCCTGCGGTCGGCGACACGCTGCAACTGAACCTTCAGGAAGTCATCCGCCTCAGGCCGACGATCGCGCTGGTGATCACCCGGCGAGAGGAAGTCCCGCGGCGCCTCCAGGGGCTGGGCGTCCGTTGCGTGGCGATTCAGTCGGACCGCATGAACCAGATGCTCGACGCCATCCGCACGATCGGGCGCGAGACCGGCCACGAGGCCGACGCCCAGGCCCTGCTGGACCGCATCCAGGCGGACTTGGGCGGCGTGCGCCGAAGCGTCGCCGGCCTGCCGCGCCCCAAGGTCCTCTTCGCGTTTCCCATGACGGTCGGCTCGTCGCGGATCATGGTGGCCGGCCGCGGCACGTTTGTTGACGATCTTCTGGACGTGGCCGGCGCCGAGAACGTCTATCCCGAAACGGCCGACTGGCCGAGCATCGGTCCGCAACAGGTCGTGGCGCTGGCGCCAGAGGTCGTCATCATCAACGCCACCGGCGAGGACGCCCCGCCCGACCGGGCCGAGGCCATCCGTCGCGCGTGGGATAGCCTGACGAGCGTTCCGGCCGTCGCCAAGGGCCGCATGCACATCCTGACGGAGCCGTACCTGACGATCCCCGGTCCGCGCGTCGGCCAGGCGGCACGGCTGCTGGCAGAGACGATTCACCCCGAACTTCGCAGCGGGCGGGAGGGGGCGAAGCCGTGAGAGTCCGCCCCTTCACATCTCGCGGGTATCTGCTGTCCATCCTGGTCGGCTTCGGGACCTGGGCCGTGGTGGCGGCCGTGGCCGTGGGGATCGGCGGGCGGCTGTGGGCGTGGGACTCGGTGCCACAGATGCGCGACGCGCTGAACCTGCGGCTGGAGGCGGTCTTGACGGCCAGCGTCGTGGGGGCGGCGCTGGCGCTGGCCGGCCTGGCGTTCCAGGCGCTCCTCAGGAACCCGCTGGCCGAGCCGTACATCCTTGGCGTCTCGGGCGGGGCGGGCCTGGGCTTTATCCTTTCGTACCTTTTCCTGAGCGTTGCGCTGGCGCCCCTCCTCGGGTTTGCGGGGGCGCTGGCAACCGTCCTCATCGTCTATTCCGTTGCGCAGCGGCGCGGACGCCTCGAACCGTACACGCTCCTTCTGAGCGGCGTCATCATCAATGCCGTCTACGGCGCGGCAATCATGCTGCTGGCGGCGCTGGTAAAGCCGGAGCAGCGAGGCGACATCGCCGTCTGGATGATGGGCAACATCGGCGCGTTCGGGTCGCAATGGGGCCTCGTCGGCGCCGTCGGCGCCTTGGCGGCGGGCGGGGGGGTCCTCTTCGCGTTCCTGGCCAAGGGGTTCAACCTTGTGGCGGTCGGCGAGGATACGGCCGGCGCCCTGGGCGTCGACGTGGGGCGGTTGCGCCTCGTGACGTTCGTGGCCGCAAGCCTTGTGACGGGCGCCTCGGTGGCCCTGGCGGGGCCGATCGGGTTCGTGGGGCTCATCTGTCCGCACCTGATGAGGATGCTCCTGGGGCCGGACCACCGGCGCCTCGTACCGGCGACGCTCTTCTTCGGGGCGGCGTTTCTGGTCCTGGCGGACTTTGCCGCCTGCCTCTGGGAAGGCGCCGGGAACCGGGCCCTTCCGGTGGGCGTTCTGACGGCGATGTGCGGCGGACCGTTTTTCATCTACCTTCTGAGGACGCGATGGCGCAGAACAATGGAAACCCGTTAGCAGGTGACGAGCCTCCGAAGAAGGGGACTGCACCCTTTTCCGGCAGTT
>JAPLMO010000220.1 GCA_026386995.1 Planctomycetota bacterium
AAGTACAAGGCCAAACGCCGCGAGGCCGAACGCAAACTCCAACGCACCGAGCAGAACCTCCTGCGCCTGACCGACATCCTCGAAGAGGTCGAGCGGCGCCTCCGCAGCGTCAAGTACCAGGCCGGCAAGGCCCGCAACTACGTCGAGTACACCGGCCGCCTCAAGGAACTCCGGGTCTCGTACGCCCTGAGCCAGTATCACCAGGAGTCGCAGGCCCTGGCCGGCCACCAGGCGGCGATCGAGGGCCTCGAGGCGGAGCGCAGCGCCCGCGCCGCGGCCTTGGCCGGCCTCGACCAGGAGAAGTCCCGGGCCGAGGGCGAACTGATGGACCTGGAGAACCGCCTCCGCGACATCGAGTCGCGCCTCTCCGATATCCGCTCCGGCGTGGCCACACGCGAGAACGAGATCGGGTTCCACCGGACCCGCGCGGGCGAACTGGGGCAGGTTGTCGAGCGCGACCGCCGCAAGATCGCCGACCTCTCGGCCCACCTGCGAAACGCCGAGGCCGACGTCGAGGCCCGCCGCGCGGCCCAGACCGAGATGGCCGACGTGGCCCGCCGCCAGGAAGAAACGGTCTCGGCCATCGAGGCGCAACTGGCCCAGGTCAACGACGAAGTCCGCGCCGCGGCCGGCCGCCTTGAGGCCGCCAAGGCCGCCCTCATGGACCTGGCGCAGGCCAAGAGCGAGCGGTCCAGCCGCCTCGCGGGCATCGAACTGCGCCTGGAATCGGTTGAGGCGCAGACGGCGAAACTCCAGACCCGCCTCGAAGAAATCGGGGCGAACCTGGCGCGCCTCGCCCAGGAAGAAACCGACCTGGAGGCCGAGAAGACCCGCCTGGAAGAGGCCATCGCCGAGCGCCGCAGCCGCCTCGAAGAGAAACGCGCCGAGGCCGAGGCCAAGCAGAAGGAAGTGGAAGACGTTGGCGAGCACCTGGCCCGCGCCAAGCAGGAAGCCGCCGTCCTCGACAGCCGCCGCGGCCTGCTGGAAGACATGGAGCGGCGCGGCGAAGGCATCCCGGCGGCCGTCCGCCAGACACGCGAGGCCATCGACGCCTCGGGCGCCACGGAGCGATGGCACGGCATGGTCGCCGACCTTATCGAGGTGGACCTGGCCCACGCGGCCATCATCGACTCGGCCCTCGGACCGGCCGAAAAACTTCTCGTCGCCGACCGGCAGGCCGACGTCCTGGACCTGGCCCGGCAACTGGAAGGGCAGTTGCCCGGCCAGGTCCGGTTCCTCGCCCTCGATGCCATGCAGCCCGTTACGGACGGCAAAGACCTCTCGGCATATCCCGAAGCGGTCGGCTGGGCGATGGACTACATCCGCGCGGCCGACTCGGTGCGGCCGGCGATCACGCACCTGCTGGCCCGCACGGTCGTGGCCCGGAGCCTCGAGGGCGCGGTGGAACTGGCGCGCGGGCCCCTGGCGGGCTACCGTTTCGTGACCCTTTCGGGCAACGTGCTGGAACCGGACGGCACGGTGGCGATCGGGCCGCCGGGCCCCGAGACGAGCCTCATCAGCCGCCGGTCGGAACTGCGGGACCTGGCGCGGGAGCGCGAGGCGCTCGGCCGCCGCATCGAGGACCTCGACGCCCACCGTCGCAAGGCGGTCGCAGAACTTCATGCCCTCGACGTGGACCAGCAGGCCCTGCGCCAGGAAATCTACGAAGGCTCGATGGCCAAGGTCGAGGTCGAGGGGCGCCAGCGCCGCCTGGCCGATGTCCGCCGCGGGCTCGAGACCGAGGCCCCTGTCGTCAAGAGCGAACTGGCCGGCCTTGCCGCGCAGCACGGGCAGGCCGTGGCCGAGCGCGACGCGCTGCGGAGCGAGGTCCGGGACCTCGCCGCCCGCGAGAGCGCGCAACTGGCCGCCATTGCGGCCCAGGCGTCGGAGCAGGAATCGCTGACGGCCCGGCGCGCGGCAATCGAGGAATCGCGGACTCAAGGCCGCATCGTCCTGGCCCAACTTCGCGAGAAGCAGGCCGCGCTGGCCGACCAGCAGGCCGTCGCCGAGCGCGACCTGGCGGCCACGCGCGACGGCATCGCCCAGGCGCAGGCCGACCTGGCCGAGTGCCAGGACCGCATCCGCCAGTCCGAGCGGACGATGCTCCGCCTCCAGTCGGAACTGTCGATGCTCTTCCACGAGAAGGAAACGGCCGAGGCCGGCGCCCGCGGTATGGCCGCCGACCGCCAGGCCCGCCACGAGGCGATTGAGGCCCTGGCCGAGAAGGCCCGCGAACTGGAGGCCGAATCCGACGGACTCCAGCAGCAGATCCACGAGCGAGAACTCGAGCGCAGGGGCCTGGAGACCCGCCGCGCTGAACTCGTCCAGCGAGTCCGCGACGATTTCGGCATGGACCTGGCCGAACGCTACGGCCAGTGGCAGCCAGAAGAGGTCAACTGGGACGCCGTCGCCGAGGAAATCAAGAACCTCCAGGGCAAGATCGAACGGCTCGGCGCCGTGAACCTCGATGCCATCGAGGAGCAGGAGGCGCTGGAAAAGAGGGTCGAGTTTCTCCGTGGCCAGCGCGACGATCTGACGAAGGCCCGCGAGGCCCTCGACAACCTCATCGACCGCATCAACCGCGAGAGCCGCGAACGCTTCATGAAAACGTTCGAGGCGGTGCGCGGCCACTTCCAGGAACTCTACCGCAAACTCTTCGGCGGCGGCAAGGCCGACGTGTTCCTCGAAAACGAACTGGACGTGCTGGAAAGCGGCATCGAGGTCGTCGCCCGCCCGCCGGGCAAGCAACTCCAGCGGATCAGTTTGCTCTCGGGCGGCGAGAAGACGATGACGGCGGTGGCGCTCCTCCTGGCGATCTTCCGGGCGCGGCCGAGCCCGTTCTGCATTCTCGACGAAGTCGACGCCGCCCTCGACGAATCCAACGTCGACCGGTTTACGGGCATGGTGCGCGAGTTCCTCGACCAGTCGCAGTTCGTCGTCATCACGCACAACAAGCGCACCATGAGCATCGCCGACGTGCTGTACGGCGTGACGATGGGCGAACCGGGCGTTTCGCGCAAGGTCTCGGTCAAGTTCTCCGACATGCACGAGAAAGGCTATATTGCGGCAGAGGAGAAACAGCCTGGCCGGGCCCGCAAGCCCGCCGTCGATGCCGCCCCTGTCGCCCCCGAGACCGCCGCGGCGTTGGCCGCCATCGGCAACGGGCAGGCCGCCGAACTCGCCGCCGAGCCCGTCGCGGAAGCGGCGGGTTATGCCCAAGCGGCGCCGACCCCCGAAACGCTTGCGGCGCCTGCGGCGGCGCAGGCCGATCCGGTCTCGCCCGCCGTCGCAGAGACCGCGGAACGAGGATAGCCGTGCGGATTCACGCAGCACACGGTGTGTTTGTTCTGGTCGCGCTTATGTTGGCGGCGGCGGCAGCAGGTTGTGCGCAGAGCCAGGTCGCGGCGCGCGGGCGACCGGCTACAGCGGCCGACCTGGAGTGCTCGATTGAGGCCGTTGGCCTCCAGCCCGATGGCGGGCTGCCGGCGCAACTGAAACTGACGGTCCGCAATAAGTCGTCGGAGGCGGCCGTCTTTACGTTGCCGCGGCCGCTCATCGGCGAAGATACGATCTGGCAGGTGAAGGAGCCGCTGGTCCTCCTGGGGGCGGGCCTTACGGACAAGGCTGGCCACGAAGAGGCGGCGGTTTACACGCACCCGAAAGACAAGGACCCGGCCAAAGCCGAGATGGCGGCGCTGCCGCCCGGCGGCACGTGGACGGGCACGTACGCCCTGACGGAGTTCTACTTCTGGGGCCCGTGCGGGCCGGACACAGGCGGGGCCTTTACGAAGTATTTCTGGCGTGGCGACAAGGAAATCTCCTTGCGGGCCGCGCTCATTTTCGAGAAAGAGAATAGCCGGGTCGAATCGTCGCCGCTTCCGATCCGGTGCAGTTTCGAGGACTGGTTGTTCAAGAAGAATCGCGTTGATTGATGAACGAGACCGCCCCACAAGCCTTGCCGCTCGTGTCGCCGCCGGTCGCCGGCCGGATGCCCGTGCTCCCTCTG
>JAPLMO010000338.1 GCA_026386995.1 Planctomycetota bacterium
GTATTGTGTCGGCAAGGACCAGAACGCCGCACTTTTCCCGAAGTGCCCCGAACCGCGAAACCTCGTCATCGACCCGGCTTCCATCGCCCAACTGGTGAAAGATAATTCGATTCGTCCCGGCGGTTGGAAAGCCGTCGCCAAGGCGTGGCTGAATAAGGAATGTACCGGCGAAAAAGTCGATGTCACCCTGACCGAGTTCATCGATCCCAGCGGCCAGGACATCTACTTCCGCGTGCCGAACCTTGCGGACACGTCGCCGGTGCGGTTGATGGACGACGAAATCGTGTCGTGGCCGAACGAGCATGTCAACGGGAATAAATAGAAATAGAAACTAGAAAACTAAGAAAACGCGGGACAGTCACCTATTTTGTTCCTATTTTGCCAAACCGCCGGCGGATGGCGTGCTTGAACGTCACGGCCGGGTATCCGACAATCAGCACGATCGCGGCCTTGTGGCCGTCGGGAATGCCCCATGTTTTTGACATGGCCTTGTTTCGCTGGAGGATCGGCGCGGCGCTGCCGATCATCGTCGTGCCCAGGCCGAGCGACTCCGCGGCCAGCATGGCGTATGTGCAGGCGATGACGGCGTCAGCGACATCCGCGTATGGCGAGTGGTGGAAGATCATCACGGCCGGGGCGTCGTAGAACAGCACATCCCGGCCCTTGCGGCGGTTGCTCACCAGCAGGTCCGCCAGCGGAAGCAGGAACGCGCGAAACTGGCCGTAGGCCGCCTTGCCAATGAACGGCCGCATAAGGCCCAGCACCCACGGCCAGAACATGCGCAGGAATCGCTCGTAGCCCTTGATGACCCGCCCGGCAAGGTCCTGCACCCGCTGCCGGCCTCGGATGGTAACGCAACCCACATCCCAGGGCGGGATGCCCATCGGGGCGGTCTGGGCCATTTCGAGAATCTTGCCCAGCACGTCGCCGGGCACGTCCCCATCGGTGAAATGCCGCACGCTGCGGCGAGCCAGCATCAGGGCGGCCAGGGAATCGGGCGTGGCCTGCGCCTCGCGCGGCGGCAGGGCAACCACGTCGCCGGGCGAAAGGCCCCTGCCGGTCACGGTGATGCTGCCCGACGGGCAGACCATCATGCAGTGGCCGCAGGCTATGCATCCGAAGGCGCTTTGTCTGACCAGGACCTGGCGGTCCTTGAACTCCAGGACTTCCGACGGGCAGATGGCGGCGCACAGGCCGCAGCCGGTGCATGTCCGGCGGTCAACGCTAGGCACGCCTGATTCGTTGTAGAGGCTGTGTGCGATGGCCATAAGCGGGCTCTCCGCCGCGGCGGCGAGGGAACGAAAACTGGGGACAGACGCCTGCGACCCGGCACGCCGGGACTGCGGAGTCCATCCCCAGTTTCGCGATCAAATCAAATCAGATTACAGCTTCGCGCCTGGGTGCGTGAACCGCAGCCCCGCACCGTCGTGGTAGGTCGCCACTTCCGTGACTATCGCGCCCTGCGGCCCGGCGAGCATGAAGTGCTTCTGCTCGATCACCTCGAGCTTGACAACCTCGCCTGGCATCGTCTTTTTCGCCCTGCGGGCGACGGCGATCTTGCGGTGCTGCGGCGGGATGCGGTCCTCGTCGCCTTCGTTAGGCTCACCGACCGAGTACATCCACGCCATGCCGTGGCGGACCAACCAGGCCTCCATCTTCGGCGCGGAGTCGGTCTTCACGTGGCAGTGCTCGGGGATCATCTGGCCGGGCAGCAGCCAGATGTCGTGAAGCAGGTAATCGTCCCGCTTGTCGTTGATGTAGAAGATGCCCGCCATGCCTGCTTCGGTAAATTTGCCGATTCCAAAGTCCTGCACCCAGAACTGGTCTGTCTTGAGCACGGGCATGATGGGGAACTTGTGGAACTCCATCAGCGTGTAGTAGGCCTTCTTGGCGGCCTCGGCGTCGAACTTGCCGTCCTTGTAGAAGTCCTCGTTCTTCCATGCCGGCAGTTCGCCGGCCGTCTCAGCC
>JAPLMO010000474.1 GCA_026386995.1 Planctomycetota bacterium
GGCAAAGCGGCTCGGGAAGGGGCGGCTGGGCGCGAGCGACTACCGCCGGCTAGGGGGGTACAGCCCAAGCACGGTCGTCCGGCGGTTCGGGTCCTGGAACGCGGCCGTTGAGCGGGCGGGACTCGAGGCCCCGGCTCAGGCTAGCGATGAGGAACTTCTGGAAGACCTGCGGCGGGTGGCGGGGCAACTGGGGCGGGACCGACTGGGCCAGGATGAGTACAACCGCCGCGGCCGGTTCAACCACCAGATGATCGCCCGGCGGTTCGGCTCGTGGGGGAAGGCTGTCGAGCGGGCCGCGCTGGCCACGGCGGGGCGCCCGCATCCCGGCGTGGACGACCTTTTCTACAACATCCTGGCGGTGTGGCTGAAACTTGGCCGCAGGCCGGCCTCGACGGAGTTCCGCCGGCCGCTCTCGAAATTCAGTATCCGGCCATATCTGTATTACTTCGGCACGTGGCGGAAGGCGATGGCGGCGTTCTTCGCGTGGCTGCGGGAGATGGAGCCGCCCGGCGGCGATGGCGACGATGATAGCGAGCGGCCGCGCACGCCCGGAACGGTCCTCGTGAGGCCCGGCAAGGAGGACCTTCCCCGTCGCCCCACCGGCCACACGACCGGGCGCAGGCCGGCGCTGCGGCAGCGGTTCCGCGTGATGCTCCGCGACCATTTCCGCTGTCGCCTGTGCGGCCGCAGCCCCGCCGCAACGCCGGGCCTGGAATTGCACATCGACCACATCGTCGCGTGGTCGAAGGGGGGCGAGACGGTGGATGAGAACCTTCAGACCCTGTGCTCGGATTGCAACCAGGGCAAACGTGATGGCGGGTAGTGTTGCGAAAACGTAGGGTGGGTGCTGTGCACCCATGCGGTTGTATTGACGTAATGCGGCGGCGGCGTGGGTGTCCGGGCATAACGGCATGATAGCAACGGCATCAGCGTGGGTGCATAGCACCCACCCTACATTACACGGCAAACGGAGGATACGTCATGGCGGATTGCATTTTCTGCAAGATCGTCGCCGGCCAGATTCCGTGCACGAAGGTTTACGAGGATGCGGCGTGTCTGGCGTTCATGGACATCAACCCCATATCGCCCGGCCACACGCTGGTCGTCCCGAAGAAGCATTACGAGGCGATAGCGGAGATGCCGGCCGATGAGGCGGCGGCGCTCTTCCGGCCCATCCCGTCGCTGGCGGCGGCCGTCAAGGAGGCGCTTGGAGCCGAGGCCCTGAACGTCCTCCAGAATAACGGCCGCGCGGCAGGGCAGGCCGTGGATCACCTGCACGTGCACCTTATTCCGCGGTGGGCGGGCGACGGCCTGGGGTTCCGCTGGCCCGCGAAGTCGGCCGATTTTGCGGTGCTGGCGAAACAGGCCGCGAAAATCATGGCGGGGATCAAGATGTAGGCGACGAGCCGTTCGAGCCCGACGCGGGAGCGGCGGGGCATCTCGTTACGCGGCGACGGCACGTAGGGCTTGCGGGTGTACCCCGCCGATTCCGCGGCGGGCTCGATAGTTGAAAGAAATCACTTGTCCTTGGCGTGCGTCACGATCTCCCAGTCCTGCGGCACGGAGGGGCGGGTGAACTGTTTGGCGTCGACGTCCTTATTGATCTCGATATTACGGAAATCGACGGTGGTCACGTTGTCGCTCATGTCAAAAAGGCGCGCGCGGGTCGGCATCCAGGCCTTCGCGTCCACCCAGAGGAGGACCTTCTTGTAGTCCTTCGCCAGTTCGGCCCCCTTCTTGGGCGTGAGCGCGAGGACCGCCCGCTTGTCCTTGTCGGCGGCCTCTTCCTTCGCGTCGCGCGCGGCGGTGAAGAACTTCAGCACCTGTTCCTTCTTCTGGCCGAAGGGCAGGGGGAAGGGCGTCTTGCCGAGTTCCAACGATTCCACCGGCGGCTCGCTCGGCAGACGCAACTCCCAGATGATGAGTTGCCGGGTGGCTTCCTTCTTGTGGTAGAGCACGCGGCCGTCGAAGACGAACGTCTCCTGCGGCCGGTCGGTAAACTCGAAGCGCAGGAGGTTCGGGGCGACGTACGCAAGGTCGCCCTTGCGCTTGGTGACGTCCTCGTAGAGGGTCTGGTTGAGTTCGTAGTCGAACCTGGAGCGGACGGTCTTGAAGTCCTTGCCGGCGGCGTCCATCTTGTCGAGGACCTCGATCGTCTCCGGGGCGGTGGGGGCCTCGGGGGCCTCGGCGGCGGGCGCTTCGGGCTCGCCGGCGAAGGCAGGCGCGATAGCCAGTGCGACAAGTGCGATTGCGAGCAGGCAGCACGTTTTCGGCATGGCGGCGTTACCTCCGAAAAAACGAAACAAAAACACGCGCTCAGTAAACTGAGCGGTTAAGTGTAACGGCTTTTCATTTCAAGTAAACTGAGCGGTTAAGTGTAACGGCTTATCATTTCAATCGCGCCGAAATCCATCGCACGATCGGCGGCAGGCCGCGCCAAAGGCCGAACACCACCGTCACGCCCGCGATTCCCAGGACCCACTGCCACCCCAGTTTGAACTGGTCCGCCAGCATCGCCAGCGCCAGGTACCTCGGCCATCGGCCCACGAGCGATCCGAGGGTGAACTTCCATCGGCTGTAGCCCTCGCTGATCGCCAGCAGCCGCACGAAATCGACCGGGATCGGCAGGAACGACGCCGCCGCCAGCGTCGCGAACGGCGCCCGGTTGTACCACTTCGCCACCCGCCGGTAAAGCCCCGTCGCGCGGACCTTCCGCACGGGCCGATAGCGATAGAGGAATGTCAGCAGATAATAATCGTGCATGTTGGCGATGGCGGTGGCGACGGCCCCGCCCGTGGCCACCACGAGCGGCGACAGGCCCAGGCCGTGGCCCTCGGCGGGCGCGGCGGCCCAAACGATGAGCCACGTCGTCGGCAGCGGGCAGAAGGTGCACGCGAGGCTCAGGTACGCAAACAGCCCCGCCAGCACGGCCGCCTCGCTCATCTTGCCGCTCGTCAGGCGGATCGCGGTCAGGACGGCCAGCAGCAGGATGAACGGGTAGAACCACCCGCGGAAACTCAGTGGCTCGTGGCGCGCCAGGCGCAGCGCGACTTCGTTCGGCGGCGCCTCCTCGTGCGATGTGGCACGGCTGGCTTGCCCAGCCGTGGGGGACGTCGGCGCTGATTCGCCACGGCTGGACAAGCCAGCCGTGCCACGCGCGGGGGGCGAGGGGGGAGTGGGGGGAATATCAGACGAGTCTGCCATCGCGCATCCTCACGCATCGGCCGGCCTGTGCGGCCACCTGGTCGTTGTGGGTGATGAGGACGACCGTCTGCCCGAGGTCGCGGTGGCATCCGAGGAAGAGTTCCATGATGCGCCGGCTGGCCTCGGAGTCGAGGTTGCCGGTGGGCTCGTCGGCCAGGAGGAGCGTCGGCCGCGTCACCAGCGCCCGCGCGATGGCCACGCGTTGCTGCTCGCCTACGCTGAGTTGGTTCGGCCGGCGTCGGCGTTTCTCCTCCAGGCCGACGGCGGCGAGCATCTCGCGGGCCTGCGCGCCGACCGGCCGGCCCCTCAGGCGCAGCGCCAGCCACACGTTGTCCTCGGCCGAGATCGTCGGCAGCAGGTTAAACCCCTGGAACACGAAGCCGATGTGCGCGCGGCGCAGATGCGTGCGCCCGCCGTCCGAGAGGCCGCGCGTGTCCGTGCCGGCCAGGATCACCGTGCCCTCGGTGGGCGTATCCAGCAGGCCCATGAGGTACAAGAGGGTGCTCTTGCCGCAGCCGCTCGGGCCCATGATGGAGACGAACTCGCCCGTGGCTATGGCCAGGTCCAGGCCGCGCAGCGCCGGCGTGGCCACGCCATCGGCGCGATAGACTTTCGTGAGGCCGCGGGTTTCTAAGATTGTCGGCATTTGTTAACCTGTGGCGTCATGGCGCCACGGCAAAAACACGCGCCCATTAAAATGGGCGGCTAACCAAACGGCAAACACGCGCCCATTAAAATGGGCGGCTAACCAAACGGCAAACACGCGCCCATTAAAATGGGCGGCTAAATATGGGCTATTCGTAGCGCAGGCTTTCGACCGGGTCCTGGCTTGCGGCCTTTATCGACGGGTGCAGCGCCCCCAAAAACGTTCCGCCCGTCGCCAGAATCGCGGCGTACGCGAAGCGCGCGGCCGGGATGTCGATCGTCCAGAGCGGCTGAAGGTGCAGGATGAGCGCGCGGCCGCCGATCGTCAGGGCGAACCCGACGAGGATGCCCGCCGCCAGGATCAGCCCGGCCTCGGCCATCACGAGGCCGAAAATCTGGAGGCGCGACGCCCCGATGCCTTTCAGGATGCCTATCTCGCGCGTCCGCTCCACCACCATCGTGTACACGGTCAGCAGGATGACGAGGAAGCACACGAAGCCCGCCACCAGGACGACCGCGCCGATGACGAGGTGCATGTCGCCCAGGAGGTTGGCGAGGCGCGAGTAGTACTCGTCCAGCGTAAAGACGCTCAGTTTCAGGCCGGCGATCGCCTCGCGCACCGGGGCAACGGCGGCCGGGCCGGCGGCCTTGACGTAGAAGAACGTCGCGCGGCGGGTATCGTTCTGGAGACACTCGTTAAGGGTGTCGATGGGGATGAACACGCGCCCCGCCACGCCCTCGCGCGCTATGCCGACGATGGTGAACGTGCGGCCCAGGCGCTCGACCGTGTCGCCGAGTTTGAAGCCCCCGGCCGCGGCCAGGCGGGTGTCGATCAGCATTTCCGAGCCGCCCGCCAGCGGCCGCCCCTGGACGATGCGGTCGGGCGCGGCGAAGAAGGGCCAGTCCTCGGGCCGGATGCCGAATGCGTTCTGGTCGCGGCCGGCCATGTTCAGCGACCAGCAGAGGACGGGGACGGCGGCGCTCGTGCCGGGAATGGCCCGCAGTTTGGCCTCGATCTTGTCGGCCGGCAGCCCGCCGCCCAGCAAGAGCGCCGGCCCGCCTGCCGGCAGGACCATGAGGTGGGCGTCCACGTTGGTCGTGCGGTTGGCGATCTCGTGGAGCATGCTCGTCAGGCCCACCAGCACCAGGAACAGGGCCACCCCCACGCCGATCACCAGGACGGAGATCGCCGTTCGGACTTTGCGGGCCAAAATATTCGATAGAGGTAACATAAGTTTCAAGTTTCAGGTTTCAAGTTTCAAGTTGTGGATTTCAGGTTTCAGGTTTCAAGTTCAAGTCAAAGGCAAGACGACAGGCGCCAGCGTTAACGATGCAGAATCGCGCGGCAACGCCGTGTCCGTTAACTTGAAACCTGAAATCTGCAACTTGAAACTATTCTTCAAACGGCGTGCCCTTCTTGGCCACCGAGATCACGCGCATGATTTCGACGGCCTCTTCGAGCCTGATCGGAAATCGCGTGCCTTTCCGGAGGGCGCCATGGAGTTCGTCCCAGATGTCCCACTGCCGGGCGGGCTTGACGGGGATTTCCTTCTCGATCCACCGCAGTTCCTCGGGCGTGCCGAAGGTTGCGCCGGGGTCGCCGCCCTTGGCCTTGCGGGCTTTCAGTTTCTGCCTGGGGTCCAGGTACCGCAGTTTGATGGTCTTTTCGTCCTCGCACACCAGTGCCCCCTTGGTGCCGAGGAGAAGATAGACGGGCGGCTTGATGGCCGCGCCGCCGCTGATCTCCATGTCCACGATGCGGCCGCTGGTGCCGCGCAGGATGATTCTCACGTGGTCCTCGGCGTCGCCGACGGCGGCCACGCGCTTCAGGTCGCTCCATATCTTCTCCAGCGGAGAATCGAGCATCTGGAGCGAGTGGTCGACGATATGCGGCCCCCAGTTGAGCAACTGCCCGCCGGCGAACGCCTTGAGGGTCTGCCAGTCGTCGCGCCGGGCAAAGCCGCCCCGGAACAGGCGAACCTCGAACACGTCGCCCAGGATGCCGCTCGCCATGATCTCCCGGACGTGCAGGAAGGCGGGCTCGTTGCGGCGGTTGTGGCGGATATACAGTTTGCCGCGCGACCGGGCCGCCAGTTTCGCCAGATGCACGGCCTCGGCGTACCTGGTGCAGATGGGCTTTTCGAGGAAGGCGTGCTTGCCCGCCTTCAAGGCCAGCGATGCATGCGCAAAGTGGTCGAGGCTGCGCGTGGCGATGTCGACCATCTCAACCTCGGGGTCGGCCACGAGTTCCTCGACGGTCTCGTACGTGCGGCAGCCGTACCTGTCGGCCATCTGCTTGCGCCGCTGGGCCAAGGGGTCGCACGCCGCGACGAAGCGGAACTTGTCCGCCTTGCCTTTGAGTTCATCGCAGTGCATCCCCCAGCCTGCGCGGCCCAGGCCCGCTAGGCCCAACCGAATCGGATCAGCCTTTGCCATTTGGAGCCGCCTTCTCTTCCTGGTCAGCAATCGGTAGCGGGACGATTATAGGAGCCGCGCGGCAGGGGAGCAAGGATTACGCGCGTCGGCGGGTAAGGCCTCAGTTATGTGCGCCCGCTCCAGATTGCGGGGTGTGGCACGGCTGGCTTGTCCAGCCGTGGGTATCGCCAGCGGCCATCCGCCACGGCTGGACAAGCCAGCCGTGTCACAGCTGATAGGGAACGCGCACGTAACTGAGGCCTTACGTCGGCGGGTAACCTCTGAGTGCCTATTGAGCCCGGGCAGGGTGGCATGCCCACGCCGCCGTTTGCGTGGGCATGCACCATGGCCGCGGCGACAACATGCCCAGCGAACAGCGTGCTTGGCATGCCACCCGGCGCGGTGCGTTAAATACACATACGATGTTCGCGCGCCGGGCTCAAGGCTCGGCGGCCAGGCGCTCGAGGACCTGGCCGACCTCGGCCAGGCTGAAGGTGACGAACGTGGCGTCCTTTGCCCACGGCTTCGGCTGCGCCAGGAGGGCGACGGTCCGGGCGCCCGCCCCGCGGCCGGCCTCGATGTCGAAGCGGTAATCGCCCACGACCACCGTTTCGCCGGCGGCCGCGCCGAACGCATTCATCAGGCCGCGGACGCCATCCGGGTCGGGTTTTGGCCGGTGGGTCTCGCGGGTCGAGATGGCGTCGAACTCCAGGCCGTGCCTGCGGCAGGCGGCGTCGACGCTCACGCGGCTGTTGCGCGTGAGAACAGCCAGTTTGAGGCCGCGACGCCGCAGTGCCGCCAGGAGTTCCTTCGCCCCGGGCATAAGTTGCGACCGCGCGGCGGCCTCGGCCTCGTGGCGGTCGAGGATGGCGTAGGCCCGCTGCCGGGCGACGGGGTCGAGCGTCTCCATGACCTCCAGCATAGGCAGGGCGGGCGGCAGGCCGATCTCGGCCCGGATGGCGTTGAAATCCAGGGCCGGCTCAAGGAGCGTGCCGTCCAGGTCGAAGATAACGAGTTTCAGGGGCATGGCATAATCATGGCAGGGCGAGGGCGGCGAGTCAACGGGCGTTTACATGCCGGCGCACTCCTGGCCCCAAAGGCGCGGTCGCTGAGTTGCCCCGGTGAATGGGTGTTTGGCCGTTCATGGTGGCACACTTCTGGCACGCTCATGTTGTGAGGCGGCTTCAGCCGCCTTCCCGCCGCGAAGCGGCGTTTAGCCCCGGCCTTTTAGGCCGGGGTAGGCATGGCGACAACCCCTTTCCTTCCTCACCCGTTAGCCCGCTTCAGCGGGCTTCTGAACGCTGATGCCGCCGGCGGCCGAGGGTTCAATCGCCCGCTAAAGCGGGCTCGAAGAAGAACAGAGAGCAAGGGGGTGCTGGCGCCGCCACCTCGGCCTGAAAGCCGAGGCTAAGCCCCGCTTCGCGGGGGGAAGGCCCGTGAACGGGCCTCAACAGCGCCCGCGTTCAGCCCCGTGCCATCTACTCACGCTCCCGCAAAACGTGGGTAAAGACAATGCCTACAAGGCCGAGTCTAGACCCCGCTTCGCACGGCAAAGGTCCCTTGAACGGGCCTGCGGCAATTGGGACACTTGGTAAGAGTTTGGCGCCATGCTGAACACGTACCCCTGAAACTTGCGTTTGGGCCATCAACCGCTATAATCAGCCCAAATGTGCGGCGTCGGAATGCCGCGTGGTTCGGTTGCAGGAGATTCGTTTGAGCAAGACCCTGGGGGAATTGGCCAGGTTGGCCGGCGGTGTGCTGGAGGGCGACCCTTCGACGAGCGTCGAGGGCGTGGCCGGTCTCCAGGAGGCCGGACCGGCAGACGTGGCCTTTGTGGCGTCGCCGCGGTTCAAGGCGGCGGCGGCCGCATCGATGGCCGCATGCCTGGTGGTGCCCCAGGACTGGAAGGGCGGGCTGGGCCGGGCGGCGCTCCTGAAGGTGGCCGACCCTAACCTGGCGATGGTGGCTATCGCCGCGGCGCTCTGCCCGCCGCTGCCCCAGCCGCAGGCCGGCGTGCATCCGCAGGCGTCGGTGGCCAAGACCGCGACCCTCGGCAAGGGCGTCCACGTGGGCGCGTGCGCCGTGGTGGGCGAGCGGGCGAAGATCGGCGACCGGACGCGCATCCGTGCCG
>JAPLMO010000038.1 GCA_026386995.1 Planctomycetota bacterium
GCATTAGGATAAGCCCTCGAACCCTTAGATGGGCCAAGGCGCCGACCCGCAGAATGGCCTTGGCGCTGCCTTCCGGGCCGGTGGGGTCGGTTACCAATTGCGGGGGAACCATCCGAAATTCCTTAACCTAATGCCATTCGGTAGCGTCCCTAGGTTTCCCTCGCCATGGGCGACACCTTCATGCGCGACATCCTCGAAAAGGGCAAGGTGCTCTATGAAGCCAATGACGCGTGAGTTTATCGCGGGTGCTTGGTCCGCACGCACCATGCCTTGGCTGCAATCCGCGCCCATACAAGAGCGTGCTGGAGACAGGCAATGCCAGACAACGAGGTCGTAAGAGGCTTCTACGACGTGTTTCGGCGCAACATTGTATCAATCAGCGCCCGCACGCTGCATTCTCCAACAAAATCCTGGTCTGGCACTGGCTGCATCATCGCCATGTTGCTCAATCCCAATTACGAACCCAAGGCCATAGTTGCTACAGCAGGACATGTCTTGCGCCCAGCCAACCAAACACCAGTTGAATGGACACTGCGCAGAGACCCCGGACCGAAGGATGACACCAGGCAGACGGTCTTCAAGACACCGCACGATAATCCCTACGGGCCGAGATTCCTGTTCTACAACAAGGATCCACGGGTAGATATAGGGGCGATCATGGCTGACTCAAGGTGCACAGACGGGCGCCCGTTCCTAGACTGGGAAGAGGAGGGCGCCTATAAGACGCTTGTGCCTGCCATCCAAAAGGGACAATTAATGGATTGCGGTACCCGGGTTGCGTGGGCAGGGTTCCCGGCGAGCCCCGCCGAGGAGTTTGGCAGCCCTGTACTTTGCTATTACGAAGGCGTGGTCTCGGCGGTAATCGACCGGGCCGACCAGTCAGCGCTCTATCTGCTTGATGGACACAACACTTGGGGCGTCAGCGGAGGCCCCGTGTGGGCTTGGAGCGACGAACGACACCAAGTGGAGCTGATTGGCATAGTCGTGAACTACTGGAGACACTTGGACGTTAAGGTTGAACTTCCAGGGCACGTAACTGCCGTGGCAATTCACCCGTTGATGATGTACTTCGGTGCCAATTACCCGGCCTCAGGTTATACTGCTGGATATGCAGACAAAGGAACGGGCCAGGGGGAGAAAGCATGAGTTGAGTGGCTAAATCTTGGGCACTGCCGAAACCTGGGAATTCCGGTGGAATTCCGGTGACACAATACTGATTTTCTCATGGCCCCTTCCTGGACCTGCCCGCGCGGCCGGGCGCGAGGCGGCGCGACAGTTGCTTTTCGAGCCGCGCGAGAAATTGGTATTGTGTCACCCGAATTACCCGAATTAGTGCACCCGAATTATCAATGCCATTAGGTAGCGTCCCCACCTTTCTAATTACCAAAGATGCCAGATAAAACGGCCAGAGTATCTTTCAGTAATTTGGGGGGCAATTGCCCAAGTTCTCTCTGGATTAGATCGGTCTGGTACGCAAAGATCGCCCAACACTTGATTGAACTCGTTACTTGAAGTCCCGTTTTGATAAACTCAACAGAATTATCGCGGACAATATCGACGCGATACGCATCTTCTTTGTCAATCCGTGACGAAATTGCGACGCATATTACATCTGCGTGGCCCGAATTGAATGCGTCACTTGAAATGATAAGCGCCGGTCGCGCCTTGGTTCCAATTTGATCACTAAATGGCGCGTGAGGGATAAGAACAATTTGACCCTGTCTAAAGTGGTCCATTTGCCACTAGATCGGCTTGCCGCTTTCCATAGTGTATATATCTTCTTCTGGATTATCCCAGAACTTAAGTGCACCGCTGTCGCGGGCTATCTCGTAGCACCGAATAGCCGGTTTAGCATCTCGTGCGGCCAATACTGCTTCACACCGATCTTTTATCGTAGCCGGAATAAACCGGAAAGAGAAGCAGTTTTTGCTATCTATAGAATTTGTCCCGGTTTCTGCCCACGGCTCGTATGACAATAGAGTAGTCATTTTATATCCTCTCCGTTCAAGAACGAAATTAAGTCCTTTTCGCAGAACTCGTCCGCATCATGAAGTATTCGCAGTTTCGTCTCTTTTGTCAAATCCGCATCCATCTGGGAATTATTGAAGTCCACCTGGACGCCGATCACGGAGCGCGGCTCGGATTCCCCTACGACGGGCATTTGCCCAGTCTGCACCTGCACGGTGCGATTAAAGTCGTCCGAAGGCAAGTTAAAGCCAAGCGTCAACGTGCTAAATGCTCCAGTTAAGCGAGTGAAACGCCCCCGGACGATGTCAATAGGTGATTCTGGGGAGCAATCATAGTAAAAGTTCTGAACTACACCCAGCCGAACTTGTTTACATTGAGGCCATTTCTGTTTTAGTTGCTCCAGGGCTTTCATGACCACGTCTTGGCGCTCTGGCAATTTAATATCCTCGCCCGCCAGTATTCCGACCTTGTACGGGAAAAGAAGAACTGGCCCGCGATTAGTAAGCATAAGCGTCTGTAATTCCGCTTCGCCCTTGCCAGGAAACACAAACTTCTTTGTGACGAAAAACGCATTTGGCCCCTGAACAACGTTTTCATACAAGGAGGGCCACTCGTCCGTTAACCACCTTCCAAAATCCGCAAGTTTCTGTCGTTCGGCTCGAACATCAATAACAGGGCGAACGTCCACCCCGACACTAACGATGTGTTCATCAATCCTAGCCGGCGTGAATCTGAATTGGGTCACGCTTCACTCCAATAATAGAATGAGGCAAGGCAGCCCTAGGCCCTCTTGAACACAAACATTATAACGCAGATTAAGGAAAACGCAAGTCGCGGGCCGTATATTTATCGACGCAAGCACAAAACCGCCTTTAGGCTTTTGTTCGGGTCCCCTATCTGAAACCTGTGGACGCTACCCAGGTATTCCATAACACCCTGCGGAATAAGGACTTACGAGATGCGGTGGCCCGCGAAAGATACCGCGAGAGTCGGGTGACACATTACTATCTCCGCGTGCCTTCTCGGCGCGCGAAGCGTGGCGGGGCGGCGGGTCGTGGCCATGCCGCAGGCCGCGTGGTTTGGCGGGAGCGGCGAAACCGCCCGCGGCTCCGGGGGGGCAAGGAACGGCAGTTCAAAGTTCCAGGTTCCAGGTTTCAAGTTGACAGCCAAACGGCCGTTCAAAGCGTTCCACGGGTTCGCCAGAACGGCGGGCGGATCTTCGACTCGCGCACCGTGGCTAGAAATCAGTTCGGCCCGCCGGGCCTGAACGGCAACGGCACGGAGAATATCGAACAAGGAACTCCGAACAAGGAATGATGAAGTCCGTCGCATTCATCATTCATTATTTCTTGTCGGCAATAGCAGTTCACGCTTGACTGTAGCGAGTGTGTGCGCGGTGGGCAGGACTGCCCGCCGCGCGAAGTGCTACAAGCAAGCGTGAACTGCTCTATTGACCGCTGCATTGCCAAAGGAACACGTTGTCATTCTGAGGCCCGCTTGCGGGCCGAAGAATCTCGCTGTGACGCCGCGGAAAAGACGAGATTCTTCGCTTCGCTCAGAATGACAACTTTTCACTGCCGTACCTTTGACAATGCAGGGCTCAATAATTAAAGCGCGGCGCCCCTGGCCCCCGATTGCGGCGTGGCCCCCGATTTGCGCGGCGGGGCCGGCCAGAGATTACGCGGGAAATCGCGGTTGACAAGCCGGGCCGCGCGGCTAGACTGAAGCCCGTTCACTTCGCACGCGGGCTTCTGAAAAGGGGGGCTTTATGAATTGTCCGGCTTGTTCGGCGCTGACCGCCATTCTGCTCGCCTGCCCGCTTGTTGTTCTGGCCGACGAGGCCGCGGATACATTCAACAAACTCTACGGAGAGGACCTCAAGCGTGTTGCCGCCACGCCGTCGGCCGCCGACGATGTTGCTTTGGCCAAGCAACTCCTGGAAGCCGCCGAGAAGGTCGTCAACCAGCCGGCCTTCTTGACCCTCTTGTGCGAGAAAGCCTATGAACTGGCCGCCAAGGACGCCTCAGGGTATGCGGCCGCGACGGCCGCGATGGACCTCTTGGCCGAGAAGGTTCCGGAGAAGAAGGTCGAATGCCTTCAGAAGAGCGCCGGCCTTTACCAGAAGCAGTATTCCACGTCGCGCGGCGAGGCGCGAACGAAGGCGGGGGAGAGTGCCATCACGGCACTCGGCGCGCTGGCCGAGGCCCAGATCGATGCAGGAGATTCTGATGCGGCCGGCTTGACCCTGCGACAGGCGCTCGCTGTGGCGATGGCGATCAAGTCGGAATCCAAGGTTGCCATTCAGGCCCAACTCGCGGGGCTTGCGTACCAGCAGCAGGTCGAGAAGCAGATTGCCGCGCTCAAGGCGAAACTGGATGCCGATCCGAAGGATGCGGCCTCCAGAAAAGACCTCGTGCGGCTGTACCTTGTGGAGATGGACAACCCCGCCGAGGCCGCGAAGTTCGCCGACGAGACCCTGGACGAGGCCACGCGGAAGTACGTCCCCGCTGCCGTCAAGGCGGTCGAGGAGGCGCCGGAGTTGGCGTGCGCTAAACTCGGGGACTGGTACATGGGCCTCGTGGGCCAGGCGGCAACACTCGCGAGCAAGGGCGCGATGCTTCGCCGCGCCCAGGGCTACTACCAGCGGTTCCTCGAACTTCACACGGACGAGGACCTCACGCGCACGATCGCCACGCGGACCCTGAAGATGATTGAGGACGCACTGGCGAAGTGCGGCGCGGTGCGCGGCAAAGGCCAGTGGATCGATCTGCTCAAACTGGCCGATCCCGCCAGGGACGCGGTCAACGGCAAATGGGCACGAGTGGGCGAGACCCTGACCCTTGCACCCGCATGGAACGGCAGGATCATGATCCCGGTCACCCCCTTGGGGAGTTACGAACTCCAGGTCAAGTTCGTCCGCGTGACTGGTCGCGAGTCTGTGGACATCATCCTTCCGGTCGGGTCCGCGAGCGTGGCGGCGGTCCTGAGCGGCTGGGGGGGGTCTGTCAGCGGGCTTACTTGCGTCAACGGCCGGCCCGCGGCCGACAACGAAACCAAAGTGACGCCCGGCCAGTTGGAGAACGGCCGGGAGTATACCGCAGGCATCCAGGTCAAGGTCGAGCGAGACCATGCCGTGATTGCGGTGGACTTGAATGGCCGCCCGTACATCCGATGGTCCGGGCCTCACGCGGCGCTCTCCGTGGAGGGGAGCAAGCGTCTGCCGGACCCGAAGGCGCTTGGCGTGGGCGGCACCGCCTCTGAAATTGTCTTCCGCAGCGTGCGGCTGCGGATGCTTTCGGGCGAGGCGAAACTTCTGCGACCGTAAGATGTACGCCCCGGCAGGACTCACGTCGGCCCGCGCGCGAGGACCCGCCGCGCAAAGCGGCGTTTTAGAGCAGTTCACGCTTGCTTGTAGCCCTCGCGCGGCGGGCAGTCCTGCCCGCCGCGCGGAATGTCGAGAGGCGGCGCGGTGGGCAAGACTGCCCACCGCGCACACACTCGCTACAGTCAAGCGTGAACTGCTATAGTGCTACCCAAGGCAACACCTGCCACAATCCGCGGCCAAACCGCTTTCTACGCCGCGGCCGGCCTTTCTGCGTAGTTTCCCCCGCCTTCCCGCCGATATGAATATAGCCCCGCCGCCAAGGCGTGCGAAAAGGGGACAGCCCCCTGTCTCAGCAGAGGGAAAGGGGGACAGCCCTTTTGCGCGGCCTATGGCGGGGTCGATAACGGGTCTTCCCCTACCACGGAAGTCCACTGGTGCCGATGCACGAAGGCCGGTCGGAGAGTCGCTTTTTGCAGGCGACGATCTCGGAGGTCCAGTCTGCGCTTGCGCGGCGGGCGGCGGTGCGCGCGGGGTTGTGGGCGGCGGCCGCGGTGCTTGGCGCGATGGCGGCACTGATGGGGGTCGATGCGGCCACGGCGTTTGCGGCAGGTCTCCGCGGAGTGGTGTACGGCCTGGCTGTGGCGGCGGGGGCGGGAGGAATCGCGGCGGCGGCGATGGCCGGCCGGGCGCGGGTCCTTACGCCTATGGGCGTCGCGCAGGTGATCGAGCGGTTCCGGCCGGACCTCAAGAACGCACTTCTGACGTTCGTCGAGATGCAGTCCGACCCCGGCGCGGACCCGTCGATGACGGCGGCCGTCGGCCGCAGGGCGGCCAGAATCCTCGCCCAGGCGAGGGTCGAGGACTTCGTGCCGGTCGCCGGCCTCGGCCGCGCGGCATGGGCGGCGACGGGCGCGGCGTGTCTGCTGGGCGCGACGCTGTGGCTCGTGCAGGGGGTGCTCTTCGATTTCGGACCTGCGGCGGCCGCGGCAAGCCCAATGATGGGCGGCGCGACCTCGCGTGAACCCAACGCGGGTGGGGGCGGAACAGGCGCTGTTGAACATGAACCCGATGCGGGCGGGCAGAAGCCTGGCGCTGCTGAACGTGAACTCAATGCGGATGGGCAGAAGCCTGGCGCGGAAACGTTGGAAGGTTCTCGGGGATCACCCGCTGATTTGGCAGCGGGCGCGGGAACTTCCGCAGCGGGCTCGAGCGCCGGTGGCAAGGAGGCGACGCAGTCGCTGGCGGCGGCGCTGGAGGCCGACAAAGAAAAACTCGAAAAACTCGCCCAGGCGCTGGGCGAGAAGCCGGAGAGTGCCGCCGGCGGCTCGGTAGGTGTTCAGCGCGGCGAGGAAAAGGGGGCTGCACCCGTTTCCGGCGGTATGGAAACGGGGGCTGTCCCCTTTTCCGGCAGGGCAAATGGGACAGTCCCCTTTTCGCAACAGCGCGAAAAGGGTACAGCCCCCTTTGCCGCCCCTCCCGCTAAACACGTACCAGGCTCCGGGTCGCGCTCGAACGAAGAAAAACGCGTATCGCCGGGCGGAGGCCCCGCTACGCGCGAGAGCAACCCCGGCCTTACGGCCGGGGCCCGAAACAGTTCACCGCCGATTCCCAAGCGGCCGCAGTCCGAGGCGTTTCCCGAAAAGACTCTTGATGCCATGCGTAAGGTGCGGCGATTAATTGACGAGGCGGACACGCGCCTGCGAGAGGGCGAGGTCACGGACGCATTTCTCGGCCGCATGGGCATGAGCAACGCCGAGTTTCACCGGTTCGTCGCGGCGTGGCAGCGGCGGATAGAGACGGCGGCGGTAGAGCCCGGGGCGCCTCCCGCGGCCTTGCGGCAAACGCCGGGCGCAGCGGCACCGAAGGTGGAGTTTATCCCCGGCGGCGCGGGGACAGATGCGCGGCCGATCGGCGGCATTGCCCCGCTGCCCGGGGCGGTCCAGGGCGGCGCGGTGCAGGGGGCCGATACGGGCGTGAGCGTGCGGCTCAGGCCGGCCGTGTCGGCGTACTTTGAAGCGGTCGGCAAACTTGCGGCCGAGAAGGCCGAGGCGCAGGCTACGCCGGAACGCGGGGCCTTGTGCCCCGCGCACGACCACGCGGGGGGTAAACCCCCGCGCTACAATCAAGCGGGTTGTCGGAGGGCGGCGAGAAAATCGGCGGCGGGCGGCAGGTTGCGCCAGGCCTTCAGGACGGTACCGTCGCGGCCGATGAGAACGACCACCGGCGGGTTGATTGCCTGGAACCGCGCGGCAAAGTCCTTCAGGGCCTCTTCCGGCGGCTGGGTCAGGTCGACGTAAATCCTTTCAAACCGCGCGCTTTCCTGCACCACACCGGGATCGGCGAAGATGTGCGCGTGCCACTCCTTGCACGCGATGCACCAGTCGGCGCCGAAGTAGAGGAGGACGGGCTTCTTCTCGGCCGCGGCCTTCTCCAGAGCACCCGGCTGCCAGGCGGTCCACCGGACCTCGGGGCGCTCGCGCGTGGCGTCGGTGTAGACCATGATTCCGGCGGCAAGGATGGCCGCCCCCGTGATGAGGCGCGCGGCCCAGAACCGCCGGGTGAACGGCCGGCTCGACATGCCTTCCAGTAGTGCCAGGTACACCGCGGCAAAAACGAACGTGGCCAGCACAAGCGGCCAGAAGAACCCCTCGGCGACGTACGGGTGGATGAAGTAGAGGATAAGGCCCGCCAGCATCATTCCCATCAGCCGCTTGGTCCAGATGAGCCATGCCCCGCCGCGCGGGAACCGGTTAATGAGGCCCGTAAACAGGCCCAGGAAGAGGTACGGAATGCCGAGCCCCAGGCCGGTGACGAAGAAGGAGACGGCCCCCAGGGCCACGCTCCCCTTGGCCGCAACGAAGGTGATGAGGGCGATCAGGAACGGACCGACGCACGGCGACGCCACGAGGCCCATCACGAGGCCCATGAATAGCGATCCGACCAGGCCGCGCCGGGCGCCCAGTTTGCCCATCGCCCCGGAGGGCAGGCGTATCTCGAACGCCCCGAAGGTGCTCGCCATCATGAGCGCGAGGACCGTCACGACGCCCAGGACGCCCCACGGGCTCTGGAGCACCAGGCCCATGCTCCGGCCCGCCAGTGCCGCCAGCACGCCCACGAGCGTGAACGTTGCCGCCAGGCCGAGGACGTAGAGCGCGGCCATCGGCAGCACCCTGGCCGGGCGGCTCTCGCCCTGCTGCGCGAAGACGGTCATCGTCACGGGGATGAGCGGAAAGACGCACGGCGTGAGGTTCAGCAGCAGCCCGAACACCAGAAGCGATGCGAGGTAGGCCGGCAGGCCCCGCTCGAAGGCGGCGGCGAGGTCGGTCTGGCCCTCGAAGCGGATAGACGGCGGCGGCGCGGCCGAGGCGAGGCTGCTTAGGGCCTCGCGAAAGAGGGCCTCGTTGGCCCTGACGGCCGCGCCGCCTTTTTCAACGATCCTTAAAGAGGTTACGATTTCGCGCGACGCCGGCGGGTAACAGGAACGGGCGTCGCAGCCCTGGTACGAGAGTTTCAGGCGCAGCGGCGTTTCGCCCGTCGGGGCGTCGTCCGCCACCGTGGCTTCCACAAGCAGCACTGTGCGGCCCTCATACACCGAGACGCTTTCTCCCTCGGCCCACGTCGGAGCGAACACTTTTCCGGCGGGATAGTGCACCGGGCCCCAGCGGACCGCGGGGGACGGCTCGGGGATGAGGATCGTGGGGATCTGGGAACTTTGCGACGTCTGGTGCGCATTGACATGATAACCTCCTTCTAAATCCAGGACCACAGCAATGCGGAGCGCGCCCCCGAGGGGTACGCTTGTAGCGTCGACGTACGGCGTAACGGTAAGCCAGGAATGCTCGGATGGTTGGGCATGTGCGGACCCGAAGGCCCCCAGCGCCAGCGCTAAAGCCAGTAAGGCTTGTCTCATGCGGTTTGTCTTCCGCGGCTCTGCCTTCATTATGCTACGCTTTGGGGGTGGTGGCAAGCGGAAGCGAAAATAATTCGTACTGCGTCAGTTATAGGGGATGTGGCACGGCTGGCTTGTCCAGCCGTGGCGAAGATTCGCGACGCTACCCACGGCTGGGCAAGCCAGCCGTGCCACATCAGCCACCGAGGTAACATGTAGGCCGTTCCTCCGTGGGCATATACGATATGCCCGGGCAGTTGAGCAGTTGAACCCTTTTGAGGAGGAACGGCCATGGCAAAGCGTACCA
>JAPLMO010000128.1 GCA_026386995.1 Planctomycetota bacterium
ATGATGTGGACGCCTGGTGGGAGGACGTGAAGGGCCTGCCGCCGCCCGCCGTGGTCATCGTGACGCCCGACGTCGGCGAGGCCGTGGAGGCGAGGCTGAAGGGGCCCTACAACCGGCAGAGTTTGTACGGCCTCAGGCCGCTGGTGTTCCTCCAGGTTTGCGTGCAGGAAAACCTGTGGGAAAGGATGCTCTCGCCCGAGGGTAAGGCGGGAGGCGCACAATGAGCCAGCCGCCGGCCGCCTTTGCACTTGAGGGGCACGCAAGTGCGAGCATGCCCGTGCACCGCTTCGCCCACAAGGCGATGGCGTCGGTCTTCGAGGTCATCATCGCCGGCCAGGAGCAGCGGTACGCCGGGCAGGCGGCCGAGGCGGCGTTCGATGAGTGCGACCGCCTGGAGCACGAACTCAGCCGTTTCGTCCCCGGCAGCGACGTCTCGCAGATAAACGGGCTTGCGGCGGGCGAGTACGTCCGCGTGGGCGTCGCCACGATGGAATGCCTGACGGCGGCCGCCAAGGTCAACGCCGAGACGGGCGGCGTGTTCGATGTGACCGTGGGGGCGCTCGTCGCGTGCTTCCGCGGTCAAGACGGCGCGAGGCGCCAGCCGTCGGCCGAGGAGATTGCCGCCGCAAGGGCGAAGACGGGCATGCACCTCCTGGACCTCAGGCCGAGCGACTTCACCGTGGGCGTCCGGGCCGCGGGCGTGAAGGTCGATCTTGGCGGCATCGGCAAAGGCTACGCGGTCGACCAGATGATGGCGCTGCTGCGGGAATGGGGCATCACGGCGGCCCTCGTGCACGGCGGGATGAGCAGCGTCCTGGCGATGGGCGCCCAACCCGGGCATGAGGGGTGGCTTGTGGCGATTCGGTCTCCCGACGGTGTGGATGACAACCTGGGCACGATGCTGCTGCGGAACCGTTCGCTCAGCGGTTCGGCCCAGCCGTCGGGGCGCGGGCACATTATCGATCCCCGGACGGCCACGCTGGCCGCAGGGCCGATTGCGACGTGGGCGGCCGCCGACTCGGCCACGGTGACCGACTGCCTGTCGACCGCGTTCTTTGTGATGTCGCCCGGCGAGGTCGAGGAATACTGCCGGAAGCACCCGAGTGTCGGGAGCATCGTGATCGTGAAAGATTCTGGTGGGCGCAAGGTCCTCCGCTGTGGAAAATGGTAAGCGGACCAGGCGTTTAGAGGCTGTTTCAGAACCGGCTTTCAGCGCATGATCGCGCGGCGGGCAGTCTTGCCCGCCGCGCAAAGACTGGTTTGTATGCGCGGTGGGCAAGACTGCCCACCGCGCGACACGCGGTTCTGAAACAGTTTCTAAGCCGTCGCCGCAAACGGCGACGAACATGAAGGGAGACCGTCCAATGCTGCAACGACTCATGGCGTTGATGCTGGTCGGAGGGCTTGTGCTGGGTGCGGGGGCGTGGGCCGGCGCGGCCGGGAAGGCCGCCAAGCCTGCGGCCCCGAAGGTGACCGAGGGGCTGGATGACGGCATCCAGGGCCTGTATCAGGGCGCCGATGCGGCCTCGGTCAAGGCCGAGGCCAAGGTTGTCGGCGAGGGCGGCGGGGCATTCAAGGTCATACTGAGCGCCGGCAGCGGCCCGGTGATGGAACTGACCGGCAAACTGGATGGCGACAAGGTGGCCCTCACGGGTGCGGGCGGCGAGAGCGGGACCATCGCTGACAAGAAACTCTCCGTCACGGTGGGCGGCAAGAAGTATGAACTGGCCTACACGGTCATCAAACCGCCGTCGCTCAGCGAAAAGCCGCCCGCGGGGGCGGTCGTCCTCCTGCCGTTCGAGGAAGGCAAAAAGACCAACCTCGACGCATGGGTCGCCTTGAAAGGCGGGCCGGCGACGTGGGTTCCCCAGGAGGACGGCAGCGTCCTCATTACGGGCGGCGGAGACATTCAGACGAAGCGGGAGTTTACCAACGTCAGGCTGCACGTGGAGTTCATGAACCCGTATATGCCGGCGGCCCGCGGGCAGGGGCGCGGCAACTCGGGCGTGTACCTCCAGAGCCGCTACGA
>JAPLMO010000447.1 GCA_026386995.1 Planctomycetota bacterium
GTCCACCATGCAGGTGTTGGCGTCCATGACGATCATGCCGCCGGAGCCCATGATGGAGCCGGCCTGGGCGAGGCTGTCGTAGTCGATGGGCAGGTCGAACTTCTCGGCCGGGATGCAGCCGCCGGACGGCCCGCCGGTCTGAACTGCCTTGATCCTGGCCTTCCCGACCGGCCCGCCGCCAATATCATAAACGATCTGGCGGATGGTGATGCCCATGGGTACTTCGACGAGGCCGGTGTTGCGGATCTTGCCGACCAGGCTGAAAATCTTGGTGCCCGAGTTGCCCTTGGTGCCGATCTTCGCGAACTCCTCTGCGCCCTGGCGGAGGATGAGGGGGATGTTGGCCCACGTCTCCACGTTGTTGATGGCTGTGGGCTTGCCGTTGATGCCCTTCTGGATGGGGAACGGGGGCCGCTGGCGCGGCTCGCCCATCTTGCCCTCGATGGAGCGGATGAGGGCGGTCTCTTCGCCGCACACGAAGGCGCCGGCGCCGCGGACGATCTGGATGTCGAACGACAGGCCGCTCCCGAGGATGTTCTCACCCAGAAGCCCGTGCTCGCGGGCTTGCGCGAGCGCGATCGTCAGGTGCCGGATGGCCAGCGGGTACTCGTTGCGAACGTAAACGATCCCCTCGGTGGCCCCCGTCGCGAAGGCGCCGATGACCATGCCTTCGATGATACTGTGGGGATTGCCTTCCAGGACGCTGCGGTCCATGTAGGCGCCGGGGTCGCCCTCGTCGGCGTTGCAGACGACGACCTTGCCGCGGGGGCCGGGCTGCCGGGCCAGCCTCTCCCACTTGAGACCCGTCGGGAACCCGCCGCCGCCGCGACCGCGCAGGCCCGAGCGCTTGACTTCCTGGACGACCCAGGCCGGGTCGCGGCTGGACAGGGCCTTCTCGATCCCTTCATATCCTACCTGGAGAATGTAGTCATAGATGCGTGTCGGATCGATCTTCTGATTCATCCCCAGGATCGTACGCTGCTGGTACTTGAAGAAGGGGATCTCCTCGCGGTTGCGGCAGGCCAGGCCGGTGTGGGGGTCCCGGTAGAGCAGGTCTTCGACGTACTCGCCCGCCAGGGCGGCGTCGATGATCCGCGGAACGTCTTCCATCCTGACCTAGGCATAGAATGCCTTATGCGGCTCGGTCAGGACGAACGGCCCCATCTCGCAGAACCCGTGGCACCCGGTGGTCTGGAAGGAGATCCGGCCGAGCAGCCCCTTCTGAATCAGGTAGCCCTGGGCCACCTGGATGATGTTGCCCGCGCCGCTGGCCCGGCAGGCCGTCCCGCCGCAGACGGTGACCCGGGGCTTGCCAGGGTCGACGTCATCGCGGAGCCTTCGCCTGAGCGCGGCCAACCCGTCGATGGAAGACAGCCTCTGCATTTCGCCTCCTTGCGAGGCGCGCTGGGCGGCAGGCCCCCGCGCGCGGCCCAAGTCACGTCAGGTCCAACAGGCGATTCCTGCACCCGCGACGCGAGCAGAACCGTAGCGTTCCCCCGCCGCGTACCAGCAGCGAGGCCATCGGGGCCTGGCAGTCGGGGCATTCCGAGCGCCCGTCCAGCGGGCCGTGGCAGTGCGGACAGAAGAGACCGGCCACCTGGCCCTCGGAAACCTCCGACTCGGCGGATACGTGGTCGCTCCCGTACAGGGAGGAGAGGCGCAGCCGCCCGTGCCGCCCGGCCAGCGACATCGTCAGCCGGATGGAGGGAAGGCCGTCGATGGGAGCCGCCGCATCCATCAGGCTGTGGTTGCAGCGCGGGCAACTGGCTTCGATGGGGAACACCCGACCGTCCTCTCGGAGGTCGCCGCCGGTGAACCCCTTGGCGGCGTCGTCGAGCAGTTGGCGCACACGGGGTTTCCGGACCTTCGAGAAGTATCGCCCGTCAATGACGACGACCGGCCCCAGCGCGCAGGCACCCAGGCAATTGACGGTTTCCAGCGTGAACTGCATGTCGGGTGTGGTCTCGCCGCGGCGGATGCTCAGGTGCCGCTCGAACTCCTCGACGATCCGCGGCGCACCTCGGACGTGGCAGGCCGTCCCCAGGCACGCGCAGATGAGGTGTTTGCCGCGCGGCTTCAACGTGAAGAACCGGTAGAACGTGGCCACTCCATAAACGTCCACCAGGGGCCGACCGGTTTTCTCAGCGACGGTCCGGAGAGCCTGCTCGGGCAGGTAGCCGTACCGGGCTTGGACCTCTTCGAGGACGACGATCAGTCCGCCCTGGTCGTGCTGGTGCTGGCGGAGAATTTCCCGGACGCCTTCCAGGTCAACGGCTTCCTGGACGCCGGCGTCCGCCGGCTGTGTCGTAGCGATGTCTCGTGTCATCCTATTGGTACGCCTCGCAGGTCCAGATGCCGCCTTCGGGTTTGGGCACCGCACAGGTTTCACGGGTTCCGCAATCCGCACAGAGGCCGACGCCCCGGTAGTTGCGCGGCGTTTCGCGGGTCGGTGTCCACGGGGCGCTGTCCGCCGCAACGGGAACGCAGGCGTCGAACTCTTCACAGTAGAAAACGGGCCGCAGCGACGTGCCGCGGCTCTCACAGGTAGCCACGTGATTACAGGTTGTGCACAGGTCCGCGTAGACCTCAAGCGAAACGCAGGAGTTCACGGGATTGGAGGGAGTCCCTCGGTTGCTGCATGTGGGTGCGAGCGCGCATGCAGAACAAAGGTCGCGGTGCGGCGTCGACATAATCGGCCCTCCTTGGGACTGCGCGTACTGAATCTCCGCTTGCCAAGGCCCGAGTTTCTTTCTCTTGACGCTGCCAAGTGCACCACGGTTCGCGCTTGAGTATCTCTGGGCGGCGTTGCGTTACCTAGCGAGCAAGTGGCGTGCCAGTTATGCGGTGCGGTTGCACTCGGCGCCAAGGCGTGACAATGCGGGCGGAAAATGGGGAGAAATCGGCCGCACGCATGGGCGGAAAAACGGGCAGGCAATCGGTGGACCGTAGCGAAAGCCGCCGAACGGCTGGGGAGAATTGTACCAGTGGGGCCGAAGGCCCCGGTGGCCGCCCATCACGGCTCAGGCGGCGGCTCGAAGAGATGGAGTTTTTCCCGCAGCGTCTTGCGGTCGATCCCCAGGACCTTCGCGGCGGTCGTCTTGTTGCCTCCCACGCTGGCCAGAACGTTGCGGATGTATTCGGCTTCGACCTCCGCCAGCGTCCGGTTCAGGCCGGGTTCCCGCAGCGCGGAGAACCGCATCACTGGGGGCAGGTCCGGCACGTCGATGGTCTCGCCCTCCGTCATCACGACCAGCCGGTAGATGGTGTTCTCCAATTCCCGCACGTTGCCCGGCCACGCGTGGTAGTCCCGCAGGGCCTTCAGGGCCTTGTCCGAGAAGCAGGGCGCTGGCCGTCCAAATTCTTTCGAGTACTTCGCCGCGAAATGGTGGACCAGCAGCAGGATGTCGTCGCCTCGCTCCCGCAGCGGCGGCAGTTCGATGGTAATCACGTTGAGGCGGAAGAAGAGGTCCTCGCGGAAAAGCCCCTTCTTCACGAGCGTCGGCAGGTGCTTGTTCGTGGAGGCCAGCACCCTGACGTCAACGACCCGGCCACGGCTGGATCCGACCATGTACACCGTCTTGTCCTGGAGCACGCGCAGGAGTTTGACCTGCATTGAGAGGCTCGTTTCGCTGCTCTCGTCGAGGAAGATGGTGCCGCCGTCCGCCGTCTGGAAGAAGCCAGCCCGGGACTCGCTGGCCCCGGTAAAGGCGCCTTTGACGAACCCGAACAGTTCGCTCTCCAGCAGCCCCTCGGGTATCCCGCCGCAGTTGACGGGCACAAACGATGCTGAGGAACGTGGGCTGCTGTAATGAATGGCCCGGGCTACGAGTTCCTTGCCTGTGCCGCTTTCGCCCGTAATCAGGACGGTTGCCGAGGTGGCAGCGGCCTTTCCGATGGCTTTGAAGACCCGCTGCATCGGCTCAGATTCGCCCACGATGCCGTACGGCATAGGCGGGGCGCTCGAGGCGGCGCTGCGGCCGGCCCGCCGGGCCTTGCGCTTCTCCAGGGCGCGTTTCACGGCTGAAGAGAGTTCCTCGTCGGTGAACGGCTTGGCCAGGTATTCCTCGGCCCCCGTCTTGACCGCCGTGACCGCGCCTTCGATGGACGGATATCCCGTTACCACGATGACTTCCGTGTCTTTGAGATTCTCTCGGACGTGGCGCACGAGGTCCAGGCCGCTGACCCGCGGCATCTTCAGGTCGGTGATCACTAGGTCGATGGACGTGGTCTCGGCGATGCGGATGGCCTCGGCCGCGCCGGGGGCGGTCAAGACCCGATACCCCTGGCCCGCCAGGTTGCGCTGGAGGATTTCGAGCATTCCGGGCGTATCGTCCACCACCAGGATCACGGGATGTTTACTTGCGGCGGCCATGGGTATCGCGTTCCTCTCGGGGGGACGGGGCGGCCGCGGGCAGCCGAATCTTGAACCGCGTGCCCACGCCGGGCGCGCTCGTGACGTCGATCGTGCCCCCGTGGGACGTCACAATGCCGTGCACCACCGGCAGGCCAAGCCCCGTGCCTTCGTTAATGTCCTTGGTCGTATAAAACGGGATGAATATTCTTTGCAGCGTCTCTTCGCCCATTCCGATGCCGTTGTCTTCCACGCTCAGCACCACGTGACGGCCCGAGACCTGCGTGCCCACCGTCAACGTGCCTCCCCCGGGCATGGCCTGGATGGCGTTGACCGCCAGATTCACCAGGACCTGGTGCAACTGCGAGCGGTCCGCTGTGATCTCGGGAAGCCGCGGCGCCAATCGTCGCACCAGGGCGATGCCGCCGCCGGCGCACCTCGACTCCAACAGGTACAGCGCCTCCTCAATGACAGCGTTAAGGTCGACGCGGGTCTTCTGGGGCGGCATCTGCCGCGCAAACAGCATCAGTTTCCGGATGATCTCACACGCGTGAAGGCAGGTGATGACGATCTTCTCCAGGTCCGGGGCCACCGCCTCCGGCAGGCCGGGCTGTTTCTGGATCAACTGGGCGAATCCGAGGATCGTGCCCAGCGGTTCGTTCAACTCGTGCGCCACCCCCGCGGCCAGTTGGCCGATCGTGGCCAAGCGGTCCGCATGTCGCAACTGGTCCTGCAGTTGCGCCTTGTCCTCGTCGGCCTGCCGCCGCTCGATCAGGGCGGCCACCTGCTGCGCCACGGTGTCAATCAAACTTCGCTCTTCGCCCAGGAACGGCCCTTCGTCCAAGCCCGGCCTCTCGGCGGCATAGGTGACCTCGACGGCGCCCCGCCGGCATCCCCTCACCACGATGTCGGCAGACTGCTTGTGGACGCCGTCCGTGAAACGCGGTGTGGCGTGAGGGCGGTCGTCGAGGACGATTTGCGCCGACGCGATCTCGGGGTACTGCCAGGCCGGCGGCAGGAGTTCGGCAATGCCCTGGAGCACCTCTTCCAGCGTGATGCCGGGGCGTTCCGCAAGTTGCATCAGGTGGTAAAGGCACGTCAACTCCTTGACCCGCTCCTGGAGGGCGGTGTGGGCAAGGCGGCTCAGCAGCGCCAGCCCGAGCGTCTGCGCCACTTCTTCGTAGGACCGGATCTCACCCTCACTGAAGTAGTCCCTCCTCTTGCTCTTCAGCAACACCAGCCCGATGGTCTCATCGGCCGCCACGAGCGGGACCACGGCCACCGACGGGTAGGCCGGCTGT
>JAPLMO010000494.1 GCA_026386995.1 Planctomycetota bacterium
CGTTGGGCAACCGCAAACAGTACGAGCACCGGCTGGCGGCGCGGACGAAGTACGCCAACGTGCCGGACAGCCCCGAGGCCCTTCCGGACGTCAAGAACGAGCCCGTGCAGTTCGTCAAACCGGAGCCGCTGCCCGAGCGCAAGGCGCAGAAGGTTGAGGTCGCGGGCTGGCCGTTTGACGCGGCTGAGGCGAAGAAGCGGCAGGCCGATGCAGGCATCGCGGATAAGCTGAAGGTCGAGCTCGCGCCGAACGCGGCGCTGGACCTCGTCCTCATCCCGACGGGGTCGTTCGTCATGGGCGACGCGAACGGTGCCGTGGACGAATACCCTCTAACCGCTGTCAAGATAGACCAGCCTTTCTACATGGGCGCCTGCGAGATCACCAACGAGCAGTACGCGGCCTTCGATCCGCTGCACGACAGCCGATACATCAGCGTATTTAACAAGGACCAGGGCTCGCCCGGCGAGCACGCCAACCGCCCGCGCCAGCCTGTCATCCGCGTCTCGTGGCAGGAGGCGACGGCGTTCTGCAAGTGGCTCTCCGAGAAGACCGGCAAACGCTTTACGCTGCCCACCGAGGCGCAGTGGGAATACGCCTGCCGCGCGGGCACGGCCACCGCCATGAACTACGGCGACGCCACGGCCGACTTCGGCAAACTGGCCAACCTTGCCGACGAGCGTATCGAGGGCCTCTGCCGGGGCAACTCGCCGAAGTGGATCCCCGCCATCATGCAGGTCAGCGACGGCGCGACCGTCACTGCGGAAGTCGGCAGGTATCAGCCGAACGCATGGGGCCTCCAGGACATGCACGGCAACGTCTGGGAGTGGACGCTCTCGACGTACAAGCCGTATCCGTACAACGCGACGGACGGCCGCGACAACGGCGTTGCCGAGGGGACGAAGGTGTTGCGCGGCGGATCGTTCTACGACCGGCCGTATCGGGCCAGGTCGTCGTTCCGCCTCAACTATCCGCTGTGGCAGCGGGCGTTCAACGTCGGGTTCCGCGTCATCTGTGACGCGACGCCTGCGACAACGGTTGCGCAAAAGTAGTGAGATGAAAATCCTCTACATCGGCGGCACGGGAGAGATCTCGACCGCCTGCGTCTGGCGCAGCGCCGAGGCCGGCCACTCTGTGACGGTCTTCAACCGCGGCCGCACCGAGGAGACGCTGCCTGACTCGGTCCGCCGCATCACGGGCGACCTCGGCGACGCCGCAGCCTACCAGGCCCTCGGCAAGGCCAACTTCGACGTCGTCTGCCAGTTCGTGGCGTACGACCTTGCGGCCGTGGAGCGCGATGCGCAGGTCTTCGGCGGCCGCTGCGGCCAGTACGTCTTCCTCTCGACGGCCTCGGCCTACCGGAAACCGCCGACGCATTACATTCTCACCGAGTCCGTGCCGCTCGGCAACCCCTTCTGGCCTTACAGCCAGGCTAAGGCCGACATGGAGGCGTACCTCATGCATCGGCACGCCGAGGGGCGGCTGCCCGTGACGATCGTTCGCCCCAGCCACACGCACCGGACGCGCTTCCCCGGCGGCATCGCCACCGGAGACGACTGGGCCTGGCGGATGCTGCAAGGCCGGCCCGTCATCGTGCACGGCGACGGGACGAGCCTCTGGACGCTCACGTATGCGACCGACTTCGCCGTGCCCTTCGTCAACCTCCTCGGCAAGAAGAAGGCCCTCGGCGAGGCGTTCCACATCACGCGCCACATGCAGTCGCACACGTGGAACGACATCTTCGAGGCGATGGGGCGGGCACTGGGCGTCCGGCCGCAACTTGTGCACGTGCCGACCGAAACGCTTGCCCGCTACGACCCCGCCTGGGCGGGGCCGCTCCTCGGGGACAAGGCGTGGTCCGTCCTCTTCGATAACAGCAAGGTGATGGCGGTCGCCGGCAAGTTCGAGTGCAAGGTTGGCATGGAGGAGGGGACGCACTTTGCAGCCGGGCATTACCGAAAGCGTGCGGCGGCCTACAAGCCCGATCTCGCCAGGCATGCGTTTCTGGACCGTGTGGCGGAGGAGCAACTGCGGCTGGGCGCGAAGGCAGAGTGACTCACACACTTCGCGCGGCGGGTCTCCGGGGCCTGTTGGCCAATATGTAGGGTGGGTGCTATGCACCCACGCTGATGCTGTGCCGTTATGCCGTTAACGTCGGGTGATTGCCCTGCACTCACGCCGAGGCCATTGCCGTCATGCAGCAAAGGCCGCGGCCTGTCCATAAGGCTTTTCGCGGGACATAAGGCTTTTTGCGCGGCGGGTCTCCGTACCCGCCGCGCAAAGTGCGGAAGGGGGGGCAGAAGGTCTTGTGCGGCCAGGGCGCTAAAGGCGCGCAGGATGGAATTGTGGGCCGTGGCGGGCGCCGCAATAGCAGGTGTGGCACGGCTGGCTTGCCCAGCCGTGGAAAACGTCGCGGGCCTTCCGCCAGGGCGTGCGTGCCGGGCGGGGCGGGGCGGCGGCAAGCACGCCGCGTATGATGATCGCCAGGGCCTAATGGAAAATTAGTATTGGCCCCCGAATTCCCCAGAAAAAGAAACGACCACGACTGGACTCCAGGGAGAACACTCTAGAAACGGCCCAAAACAGCCACAACAAAAACAACACGACCCCTGCCGGAGCGTCAGCCCTTGACAGGCACGGTTATGGGTGTCCCCCGAATTCGCCCGAATTCGAGAGTCAGCCGCCTACTCGAAAAGGGTTGTCTGCTCGCAACGGTTGTCAATCATCCCGGCGACTGCCCCAAAGACGCCTTGAGCGGGTGCGTTGGCCAACTCCCTTGGCTCGATCTTGTACAGACCGCCGCCGTAGATGCGCCCCTCACCCAAAATGGCCTCGACCGGAATGCTGTTAAGTTCCCGCCAAATCGCAACGGCGGCCTCTGGCCTTTCCTTCAGCACCCTTGCAAGCCGAGCCTTGGGGTAAAGCAACAAATATGTGTTCGCTGCCGTGACTTTGGAGTGGTTAAGGATGAACCGGAACGGGCCGCGCGCCTCTTTAGTGTGACGACCCATGTACGTGCAGATGAACTTGGCCGGCGGCCGGCATTCCTGTGCGTACCACGGAGATCGGTGCGTACAAAGGTAACCCGCACTAACACCGGCTTTGGCGCCGCTCTCAAGGTAGGCCCACAGCGCGGGGTATTCCTCTCGTACCTGATTCGGGGTAAGGTTACAGTCCAGCAGTAGCCTGTGCTTGATCAGAGGGTTGCCCTGGCTGTCGGCCTGGATCTCGTCAACGTCCACATACCTTGGACTTGGCAGGATGGGTTTCAGGAATCGCGCCGGCAAATCCAACTGCTTTGCTTTCTCGGGGGTTAAAATGAAGAAGTCGTTTGAGCCCGTGGCTATCCCGCGATTGATGGTAAAAAGGTCGGCCAGCACCGGCCCCTTGCGCTTGGCTGCGGCGGCCTCAGTGGCCATTGGGTACTTCGTCCACTTCGGCGAATGATGCAACGCTTCGGCGGTCACATGCCTGGACAGCCGCGGCTCTAACAAGGTTCCGCCATATGTAAACTCTGTCGCATGTCCTTCTGGCGGCGGTGCATTCCTGAACCAGACAACCGCGGAGGAAACAAGAGCGTCGTCAAATTGTACGTCGGCCGGGTCAAACCGGTGGATGCGCAACAGTGCGACCTTGTTCAAAAGGTATAACTTGACCGCCAGCCCATAGTTGACATCCATGAACTCGCTGGGTATCAGCCAACCTGCCAACCCATCGCGGGCCATCCATTGGTGCGCAATGCACAAGAAGTGGCAATACAGCCCGGCCAGACCGCTCAGATTCACCCCTGCGATCCGTGCCGACAAGTTGTGCAACCTGATCTTGTCGCCTGGCGCAAGGTGGTGATGGCGCACGTATGGCGGATTACAGATGACCAGTGTGGCCTTGTCGGCGTCATCCTCGGGAGGGACGGCCTTGGTGAAATCATCCGGCACGACCTTCAGGGGCGTGTCACCCCACAACGCCTGGGCCTTGCGTGCATATTGCGGGTCAATCTCAAACCCCAATGCGGCGTCAACCCGCGACTGCGAGAATACACGCACGAGGGCCGAATAGAACGATCCCGTACCAATGGCCGGGTCCAGAAATCGCACCTTGCCGCGCTCCGGCAGGAGTGTCTTCGCGTAACGCAGTATTTCAACCGCCAAGGCGGTAGGTGTCGCAAACTGTCCCAGCCGGTTGCGCTCTGCCGGGCTCTTTTCGGCGTCAAGGCGGCTCTGTGCTTCCAGCCGCTCCTGCTCAACCTGCTCAATTGCGCTCATGCCTAAAGTCCAAACTCGGCCAGTTCGTCAATCCGGTGCTCCCAAACCCAGTCAATGCCCTCTGCGGCCTCGTAACCAAGATAACCACTGTCAAAGTACCCGCCAAGGAAAAGAACGTATCGAATCTTAGCCCCGTATGTGTACCGCAACTGCCCAACTTTGGTTGCCTCCTCCTTGCGGCGCTTGTTCACGTTGGTGAAGTCACCAGCCGATTTTGCCTCAATCAGCAGCGGCAAAACACCGGCCCTTGCCGCGAGCGGCATAATGGCCACGTCCACCGGTATGTTGATTTTACGGTTACCCTTGCCTTGGTCAACCGGCACATTGAGTCGGA
Organism: Planctomycetota bacterium; assembly: GCA_026386995.1. The sequence goes on from JAPLMO010000494.1 coordinate 4,594, forward strand.
AGCAAAACGTGCCGGGGCGCATTGCGTCAAACCTTGTGCCCTCGCCCGCTTCAATGAACTTGTACTTGCGGGCCTCAAGCCAATGCCTCATGGCGGCGAGTTGACGAGCCTCTTGGGCGTTGCGGATGATGGGGTCTGCCACGGCCCCGCAAAGGCGATCTGCAACAACCGTGGCCGCCCGATGCACTTTCTCGTCGGTGATTTTGTGGCCATCATCCAGCCATGTAAAAATATCGCGGTCGGCCAGCCGGAAGATTATATCACCCATGCGTGCGAGTTGCGCGTCAACTTCGGCCTTGGGCATCCGCAGGGGCAACCGGTGTTTGTCGCCCTCCATACCGTGCACCAGACTACTCGACACTTTGGCCAGCCCTATCAGGCGATCGCGGGCTATCGGCGGCGCGGTACACATCCGGAGTATCTGCACTACGGATGGGTTGGCCCGTAACGAAGCGGGTGCAATGTTGGTGAGGTTGGCCGTGCTCTCCAGGGCCGCCTCAACCTGCTGAGTCGTCTTGACCCTGGTTTCGCGGTAAGCCTTTGGGGCAAATCGCATGAACCAGTCGTTGTAAGCGTCTACCGAACGAGCGATGTCTGCCTTCCAGCGGCGGGGCTTATTATCATTTACCCCCATGGAAACCTCCAGGTTTTGCGCGTGTTCACATGCCCTGCCACATGGCAGGCACTCGAACCGCACAATTGGCCGTTAGTGTAGCAATCCAGAGGGAGACTTACAACGTCAAGGGGCCGACACCAAGGGGCCGCACGTCTTAGTCGTCTTGCCTTCCGCCCTTGTGCGGGCGGCCGACCTTTCTCGCCCGCAGGCACCGGCCCGTGAGTTTCTCGAGGCGGGCGATGAACGCCGCGCTACCGGCCGGGCGGCCGGTGCGGGAACTGGCGCGGATCGCCTGGACCATGGCGGCATCCTCCCCCGCGCGAAGCCACTTCACCCAGTTTTCGGCCTTGCCGCGCACCTCCAGGCCGCCGGAGAGCAGGGGGTCTTTGCGCAGGCCCGCGTGGCCGCCGGCGCTCGACCAGGGGTAGCGGTCGGGCCGCAGGATGATTCCGGCCCGCAGGGGGTTTCGCTCGATGAAGCGGATGGCCTCCCACGCGTGCCGCCTGTCCAGCGGGCAAGATGCGAACCGGCCGGCCCAGACGATGCCGCGGTTCTTGCGCGTCCGGCGGAGGTACGCGGAGTAGTGACTCTGAAGGGGCATGAGCGCGGCCGCGAGCGACCCGGCCTCCTTCGGCACGGCCACGAGGTGCACGTGGTCAGGCATCAGGCACCAGGCCCGGACCTGGAGGCGATGGGCGGCGGCGTAGCCGGTCAGAAGGTCCAGGTACCGGCGGCGGTCCTGGTCGTCGAAGAACAGGGCCTTCCCGCGCCTGGCCCGCAGGACGACATGGTGCGGCAGTCCGGGAATGACTAACCTTGCCGTGCGTGGCATGGCCGAAGTATACCACCGCTTGGGGGCCGGGTCAACTATAGCAGTTCACGCTTGACTGTAGCGAGTGTGTGCGCGGTGGGC
>JAPLMO010000120.1 GCA_026386995.1 Planctomycetota bacterium
GGACGGGCCGGCGTGGACCGCCGACCTCAGGGACTTGCTCATCTGGGCGACGACCCTCGTGACGGTCGTCAGCGGCTTGGCGTACATCCAGCGCGGCTACCAGTTGCTCAGGATGCCGCCGGATTAAAAGAGAGTTTCAAGTTCCAGGTTTCAAGTTTCAAGTTGAACAGAAGGGCGCGCCGTGGGCCGCGTCCGATTGGCTCCTTGAACTTGAAACTTGAAACTTGAAACTTGAAACCTGAAACCTGGAACCGCCTTCGATGCGTAAACTTCTCGCCACATTCTTCGGCATCGGCTTTCTCCCCGGCCCGTCGGGGACGTACGCCTCCGCCGCAACCGCCTTCCTGATGGGCGTGGCCATCTACTTCGGCGCCCCGTGGTGGAGCATCGCGGCGGCGGCCCTCGCGGCCATCATCGTGGGCATCATCGTCGGCGATCGGGCGATGGAGGACTTCAACGCGAAGGACCCGCACGAGTTCGTCCTGGACGAAGTGGCAGGCATGCTTATCGCCGGCCTGGCGGCCTGGGTGCCTGCGGCCTGTGCGCCGTGGAGCGGCCCGGGGTGGCGGATAACGATCCCGATCGCCTTCTTCTGGTTCCGCGTGACGGACATCGTCAAGCCCCCGCCCGCACGCCAACTCGAAAAACTGCCGCGCGGCTGGGGCATCGTCCTGGACGACGTGGCCGCCGGCCTCATGGCCCTGGCCCTGACCCTCGCGTGCAACGCCCTGTGGGGCTACGTCTTCCCGCAAACGTAGGGTGGGTGCTCTGCACCCACGCGGTTCCTTGTGTGCTACAGCAGCCGCTCCATTTAGGCCACGTCGAGCCTGTGGGGCTACCTCCCCCTGAAGTAGGGTGCCTGGGCGACCACGCGATTTGCGCGGCGGGTCTCCGGGGGCTGTTGCCGAATTGCCGTTCATGTAGGGTGGTCGCCGCGGCGACCACCATTTTCACGCTAGAAAAACGGCATTGGTGGTCGCCCAGGCGACCACCCTACATGGCAAAGTACGCAAACACCGCCGCCGCAAGGGCGATCCGGTAGATGCCGAACGGCAACAGGCCGTGGCCCGTCAGCCACTTGATCAGCCCCTTCATCGCCAGCATCGCCACGATGAACGTCACCACCAGGCCGACCGCCATCGCCGCCGGCACGACGTGTTCCAAGAGTTGCTGCCAGTCCTTGTGGAGCGTGTACGCCGTGGCCGCCCCGAGCGTCGGCAGCGCCAGGAGGAAACTGAACTCCGCCGCCGCCAGAATGTCCAGACCGATCACAAGGGCCGCAAGGATCGTTATCATGCTCCGCGACGTCCCCGGCCAGAGGGCCACGCACTGCGCCAGGCCGATCACGACGGCCTGCCATAACCGCACGCGGCAGACGTCGCTGGTGCGCTCCAGGCCCCTCTTCCGGCGCCAGAAGTAGTGCTCGATCACTATCATAAGCACGCCGCCAACCGCCAGCGCCGCCGCCACGAACACCGGGTTGTAAAGGATTTCCTCGACCTTGAACTTCTTGAACGCGTAACCGAACCCCGCCGCCGGAATGAACGCGATTACCAGGACCGCCAGCAGCCAGAGACCCGCCGGATCGCGCCCCACGAGGCCCTTGGCCATCCGGCCGACGCGCTTGCGGTAGAGGCCCAGCACCGCCAGGAACGTTCCGGCGTGCAGGACGACGTCGAAGGCGCTGACGGCCTCGCTCTGGACGATGCCGCTCGTCAGGCGGCGGGCCTCATCCACGGAGTGCGTCAGGCCCATCCAGTAGTTCGCCAGGATCAGGTGGCCTGTGGACGAGACCGGCAGGTACTCCGTCAGCCCCTGGATGACGCCGAGAATGGCCGCCTGGACCGTCGTGATGCGTTCCGGTCCTGCCACCGGCGCTTCTTCCGTCGCCCCCGCCGCCGCCAACGCCACGGTAGCCGCAACGCCCAGGATACCCGCGACCAACACGAGCCGTCTCTTCATCCGCCGCCTCCTGTCCTCAAGACCGATGCAAGGCGAATACTATGCCCGCCACCGCGCCGGCAGTCCAGAAGAAACACGGCGGGGCTGTACGGCGTTAGTTACGAGGAGGTGTGGCACGGCTGGGTTGTCCAGCCGTGGCGGACGGCCCGCGAGGTT
>JAPLMO010000202.1 GCA_026386995.1 Planctomycetota bacterium
CATTACGGGCGGCGGAGACATTCAGACGAAGCGGGAGTTTACCAACGTCAGGCTGCACGTGGAGTTCATGAACCCGTATATGCCGGCGGCCCGCGGGCAGGGGCGCGGCAACTCGGGCGTGTACCTCCAGAGCCGCTACGAGGTGCAGGTGCTGGACTCGTTCGGCTTGGCGCCGAAGGACAACGAGTGCGGAAGATCTACAGCGTGGCCGTCCCGAAGGTGATCGCAAGCCTGCCGCCCGCACGCTGGCAGACGTACGACATCACTTTCCACGCCCCGACCGTCGAAAACGGCAAGATCGTAAAGCCCGCGACGATCACCGTCGTGCACAACGGCATCGAGATCCACAGGAACGTGAAGATCGACCACGTGACAACTGCCGGCGTTGGCGGACCCATCAAGAGCCCTGCGCCGCTGATGCTCCAGGACCACGGTAACCCGGTCCAGTTCCGCAACATCTGGCTGGTGGAACTGAAGGGCTGAGGGCGGCGCATCTGGCATCTGGTATCTTGAATCTGAAATTTCAGATTCCGGATTTCAGGTTCCAGGCTTCAGCGTTTTCTTGATGGCCGAGAGTTCAGAGAACGTTCGCGCCGCCCCGCGCGCGGGGTGCACGCGCGAATCCAGGTCGCATCGCCACTCCACGGGGAACTCCTTCACCGCGTAGCCGCGCCTGAGGGCCCTGAGGAGAATCTCCACGTCGAACATGAACCCGCTCGACAGGCACTCGCCGTAGAGTTTCCGCGCCACGTCGCCGCGGTAGATCTTGAAGCCGCACTGCGTATCGCTGAAGGTGTGTGGTATGCCCATGAACAGCCGCACGATGAAGCGGAACAGACGCGAGCACAGGCGGCGGTAGAAGCCTTGCGGCCGCAGGATGATGCTGCCGGGCAGTTTGCGCGAACCGTGGGCGATGTCGCACTCGCTGCGCCGGATCATCTCCATGCCCTTCAGGACGTACTCGAAAGGAACGCACAGGCCGACGTCGGCGAACATGGCGAAGTCGCCGTGGCTCGCGGCCATGCCGGCCCGGACGGCCGCGCCTTTGCCGCTCTGACGCAGCAGGCAGATGACGTGCTGTCCGACGCCCGGCGGGACCTCGGCGCTGCGTGCGGCGTCGCACGTGCCGTCGGGGCTGCCGTCATCGACGACGATGATCTCGCCCGTCAGGCCGGCCTGGGCGAGGAATGCGCCGGCGGCCTCGACATCGCGGCGGATTTTGGCGGCTTCGCGAAACGCCGGAATGACGATCGAAAGGTCCATCAATTGCCTGTGCCGAAGGGCCTAGACGTGCCGTACCGGCCCCAGCCCTGTGGGCTTGCCCCACAGCGGATGGTACCGCTTGGCCCACGCGGCACTGACGTACCCCGAAATGAGCGATCCGAGGGTCCCCGGCTTGGCCAGCGTGGTGGCATACGCGTGCCAGATCGTGATCATGACAAGCACGAGCGTCGAGTACCGGTGCGTCTCGTACATGAGAGATTGGCCGGGCGTTCCGAGCAGCGGGATCATGCTCAGAAGCATAGTCAGCAGGGCCACGAGCGCCAGCACCCCCGCCATCCAGAAGTAGATCTTGTCGCTGCCCGTGAAGCGTGCGGCCGGCAGGTCCTTGCGGTACGTCAGGCATCCGCCTCGGGCCAGAAACTGTCCGTCGTGTGAGTTGAAGGCATGGTCGGCGGCCCACGTCAGGAGCATCGCGCCGACGCTGACGGCGAACACGGCCCCGCACGTCGTGTGGAGCATCAACACGTAGCCCTTCATCGGGCCGCCCCAGCCGATGGATGCCGCGAAGCCCGTCACGGCCAGCACCAGGAAACTCACCGTGAGCGCCAGGTGCACCAGCCGCTCCCAGAGGCTGTAGCGGCGGACGGTCCGCTGCCCCAAACCCGGGTGCGGCTGGCGGCGGGCGAAAAGCAAGTAGTGCAGGGGTAGGAATGCCAGCGTGCCCACGATGCCTGCGATAGAGACAATCTGAAAGAGGCTCATGCGTGTCCTCGGTTTTCCTACGCTACCGGCCCTTGAGGGGCACTCTTGGCTACCCACCGGACGAACGCCACGACGCCGAGCAGGGCATAGGCCAGCAGCACGGCCCCAATGACGGCGGCCGTCGCAAAGCCCACCACCTTGAACATCGGCCGGAACGTGTACGAGAGGCCCCACGCCTTCAGTTCCGTCGGGTTAAGGCCCTGGAACTCGTACATGGCCTTTACGAGGGGCGTCTGCGTCTCGGCCGTTGAATCGGCGACGACCTGGCCGAAGAAGAGCGGCGAATCCGAAGCGTGGCAGTCGGTGCATCCGCCCGTGCCCAGCGACTTCATCTTCGGCCGGACTTCGTGGGCGACCGGCCAGGCGTACGGCGCCGCGGCCGGATGCTCGACCGAGTCCAGATTCGTGTCGGACGCCTTACGGTACAGCCTGCCGCCGCTGACGAACACCGGCTCGCCGGCGGGGTCCTTCTGGCCGCCCAGCGCCGAGAGCACCTTGATGATCTGGTCGCTGGTGAGCGGTTTCCACTTGCTCAGAGCCACTTCCGGCAGCACGTCGCCGGCGGCGGCCTGCACGGCCTCCGGCGCAAGCGGCGTGACCGCGTTGTCCTTCAGGCGGCCCCAGTACGCCGGCCAGAGCACCTTGTGCGGTGCAATGTGGGCTTCCGCGCCGGCGCCCGCCTCGGGCATGAACACCGGCCACTGGATGAGGGGCGGCGCGTCGTCGCGATGCTGCTTGGCCTTGACGCCCAGGTTGTGCGCCCGCGACGTCTGCACGTGACCGGCGGTGCTCCCGGGCCGCGGCCCGGAGTGGCACGCCGTGCACGTGAGTTTCTTGAAGTGGACCGTCGGCAGGCCCTTGTGCTGCGGCACAGGCGCGCCCAGGCGCCCGCCCACGGTGTTCGGCCCCGCGGCGGCGGACTGCTCGCCCATGTGGCAGCCGCGGCACGTGAGCGTCGCCTTGGAACTGTCGGGAGGCGTCTCGCCCTCGTAGCCGCGCGTCATCATGTGGTCGATGCCGTGACGGTGGCAGTCGGCGCACTTCATGCCGGCCTTCAGGTGCACGTCTTCGTCCTGCTCCCACTTCTCGGACACGTCCTTGCCGACCGGATGGTTCGTGTGACAGAAGTAGCAGCGGTCGTTGCTGGGGACGAGCACGATGTTGAAGAACGCTTCCTTCTGGGAGTTAAACCGCCAGGCGTCCCAGGCGACCGACGGCGGGTACTCCTTCGGGTTGTCGCCGGTGGAGGGCGTCATCGGGTCCCACGTTTCGGGGACGGTCTTGGCTATGCCGCGCACCAGGGCCATGCCTGCGGAGGCCGTGGCGGCCCACTGGAAATTCTCGCGTTCGATGTTGGAGACCCAGGCGCTGGAGTCCTGGAGCGGGTCGCCGCTGTGGCACGACTGGCAGTCGATCTCAAGCCTGCCCGAGACCTGCCAGCGGGCGGTCGGGTCGTCGGCGGGCGTGCTGATGAACTTCTCGCCGTACGCGCCGCCGGGGGTGTGTCCGCCGAACGCCAGGAGGAACTTCCAGGGCGTCAGGCCCACGACCGCCGGCTTGTACGTGCCCGGCCATCCGCGAGGCGACAGGGGAATCTGCGTCCCGGTCTTCAGGTCCGCCAGGACGAAGGGTTCGCCCGGCCGCCCGGCGGGGACCTTCGAGTCGGGGTAGTTGAAGTGCCAGCCCGTCTCGATGAGCGAGTAGTCGTGGCACCGGCCGCTGCACGTTGCGCGCGGCGAATAGGGCAGGGCGGGCTTGTCTTCGGGGCCCAGGGGCTTCTCGTCGCCCTTCAGGGTCGGATCGGCCAGCACAGGAATGCGATGGACGGCAGTGGAGCGGTTCCCGTCCGGGACGAGGAACTTCTGGGCCGCATCGGTCCCGGCGATCGTCGCCAGGGCCGCCGCAGCAAGGGCGGTGGCCCCGACGATCCATTTCAGGCCCGACTGCCGTGTAGCGGTAGTTCCCCCGTTTTTCATCACGCCTTGAACTCCTCAGGCGTGTACTCCATGCGTTTCTGCGTGGCGACGGCCTCGTTGACCTTCAGGACCGTGACGGCGGTGTCGTAGCCGACCTCGCCGGGGCAGTTAAGCGGAACGCTATCGCGGACGGCGGCGATGAAGTTCTCGATGTGCGGCAGGTGCTCGGACTTGGCGTCCGGCGCGGCGGGAATCGGCGGATAGTAGCGGCCTGGCTGCGGGACCGAGTGGCCGACCTTGATGCCGCCCTCGTCCTTCTTTTCGGCGGGCTTTGGCGCTTCGGCGGCCGGGGCGGCAGGTGCGGCCGGGGCGGCGCCTGGAGCGGCGGCGGCCTTCTGTTTCGCGAGTTCCTTCTCCCAGTCGGCCTCGGGGGCGTCCTGCTCGCGGCGGATGCCGCCGATGGCCGCGTTCTCGGAGATGATGAGCGAGCCTTCATCGCCGACGAACGTCTCGGCGTAGCCGCCGTTGCTGGTGAAACTGAGCGTCTGGTAGAAGCCGCGGACGATGCGCTTCTTGCCGCCGTCGGCCGGGATTTCCCACTCATAGATGGCGTTGATGTTGTCGTACCACTCGATGCCCTCGGACCAGTCCATGCCGCCGGAGGCCATAACGGCCCGGGGCGATGCGCCGAGGTACCAGTTGAAGATGTCGATCTGGTGCGAGCCGAGGTCGGCGATCGGGCCGCCGGAATACTTCTTGTACCACCGCCAGTTGCGGAATTTCTGCATCGACTCGTAGCCGAGTTTGGCGAGGGTGGCGGCGTCGAGTTCCTGGTCCTTCGGCCAACCCACGTCGAGCCGCTTCGCGCGGTTCCACTGGGCCGAGACGAAGCCCATCTTGCCGCACGCCTTCTTCTTGCTAACGAAGTCGAAGGCCGCATGGTACCGCGGGTTGGAGCGGCGCTGGTGGCCGATCTGGAGGAGTTTCTTCGTCTCCTTGGACGTGACGACCATCTGCTTCGCCAGTTCCAGGGAGTTGGACATTTCCTTCTCGCAGTAGACGTGCTTGCCGGCCTTCAGGCACGCGATGGTGTGCTCGGCGTGCTTCCAGTCGGGGGTGGCGATGATGACGGCGTCGAGTTCCTTCTCCTTCTCCAGCATCTCCATGTGATCGACGTAGCCGGTGGGGTTGTGCTGGTACTTCTTCAGGAGCCGGACGGCGTAGCCCTGGTGATAGGGCCACACGTCGGTGACGGCCACGAACTTCAGGTTCGGGACCTTCAGGGCGTTGGTCAGGAGGACGCGGCCCTGGGTGCCGACGCCGATGAAGGCGACGTTGACGGTCTTGGAGGCGTTCTTGGCTTCCTCGCTGAGGACCGTCGGCGCGATGGCCAGCCCCGCCCCGAGCATGCCGGTGACCTTCAGGAAGCCCCGCCTGTTCAGACTGATGCCGGATTTGTTGGTTTCAGGATGACTCATGTACGCCCGACCTCCTCTGTATAGGGTTCCGTAGGTCGCCGCGGCGACCCACCTTTTTCCACGCAAAGTCGCACGATTATACAGACCGCCGCTTGGGTTGCCAACGGGCAAGTTCCGCAATTTATCGCTTGCCGCTGGAGGCCCGAGTTGGAGGCCGGCAGGATCTTCTGCGTCGTCGCTTGCCGGCCCGTCTCAACTCGCCCCGCAGGTATCTCGCCCGGCAGGCCGAAATCCCGCCCCAAATTTATAACCCAGCACAGGGAAAAAGGCACTGGAAAAGTGGGCGCACCGGCAATATGCGGTTCTACAAGTGCCACGGCGTACGCATAGGCACATCGACGAGGGCGTTCGCTTCGTCGTCGCCGGCCAGCCGCTCGGCAACAGGGTCCCAGCGCAACGTGCGCCCAATGCGGATCGAGATGTTCGCCAGGTGCAGCAGCGTCACCGAGCGGTGGGCCTCCTCGGCGCTCGGCTGATCGCCGGGCGCGCGGCTGCGGGTCTTAACGGCCTCGGCGAAACTGATGAGTTCGGGCGGATCGGGGTAACCCGCCAGCCGATCCATGAGTTCCGGCGGGTTGCTCGAGAGGCCGCCCCTCGCCGAGCGGAAGACTTTGCCGCGCGGGCCGTCGATGAAGGGCACGTTCTCCGGCTCCGCCTCGCCCCACTCGCCGCTTGCGACCGTGATCGTCGTGCCGTCGGCGTACGCGAGCATGACCCGGCCCCACAGGCCGCAGGCATCGGGGTGGGCGGGCCAAGGGGCGTGCGCCGTGACTTCGACCGGCCCGGTATCGTCCTTGCCGAGGAAATACTGAACGGGGTCGAGCCAGTGCTGGCCCATGTCCGTCAGGCCACCGCCGTCGTAATCCCAGTAACCGCGGAAACCGCCGTGCACGCGGTGCGGATTATACGGCTTGAAAGGGGCAGGGCCGAGCCACAGATCGTAATCGAGTTCCGGCGGCGGGGCCCCGGGTGCAAGGTGCGTCTTGCCGCTCCACCCTGGCAGGGCTACGGCTCCTGCCGTGGCCCGCTGGCGGACCTTGAAGCCGAAGCCCGTTGCGGGGCCGACGTAAACGCGAAGGGGCGTTCCCAGGAGGTCGGCGGCGATGAGTTTGCGCATCTTCCGCCAGGGGCGCCGGCCGTAGGTGTTGTGCATCACGATGCGGCCGTAGCGGCGGGCGGCGTCGGCGACGGCCCGGCCCTCGCGGATGAAGCGGGTCATCGGCTTCTCGCAGAAGACGTCCTTGCCGGCCTGCATTGCGGCCACCGTGATGAGGGCGTGCCAGTGCGGCGGCGTGGCGACGTGGATGACGTCGATACCGGCGCGATCCAGGACGCGGCGGAAATCGCCGCAGGCTTCGCAGCCGGGGCCGGCCTTCGCCAGGGCGCGGGCGAGGCGGGTCTTGTCGACGTCGCAGACGGCCAGTTGCACGGGCGGCGAGCCTGCGGCGTTTGCGGCGACGTGCATCATGCCCTGGGCGCCCGTGCCGATCGTGCCGCGCGCTAGCACATCGCTTGGGGGCGTGTGCCCCGGTCCGCCGAGGACGTGGCGGGGAACGATCGAGAATGCCGCCCCCGCAGCCGCTGCGGCCAGCAGTTCGCGCCTGGAGATGCGGGTGGTCGGCATACGACTCCGGTCCCGAGAGTGGCGCGGCCACGCTGTTGCTTGGTACGTGTTTAGCGTGCGCACCCCCAGTGTGGCACGGCTGGCTTGTCCAGCCGTGGAAAACGTCGCCGGCCTTCCGCCACGGCTGGACAAGCCAGCCGTGCCACATCCGCTATTGCGGTGCGCGCCACACGCTAAACACGTACGCTGCGTGGCCGTGCGTTGTTGCTACTTGATACCTGACACCACCTGCCGTTTACTTCGACAACTGCTTGGCCGTTGCGCCGAACCACTCGACGCACTTGGCCACGTTGTCGACGAGTTCCTGGCCTGAGCCGATCTCGTATTCGATCGAGAAGACGCCCTTGAAGCCCTGGCGATGGAGTTCCTGGAGCATCGCCCTGGCGTTGCCCGCGCCGGTGCCCCACGGCACGTCGTGCGAGGCGGATTTGTCGAGGTCCTTGAAGTGCAGGCTGACGATGTGGCCCTGGAGTTTCTTGAGGCAATCGAGCGGCACGAGGCCCGACCGCGCCCAGTGGCCCGTGTCGGCGTCGGCGCCGATGCGCTTGAAGCCCTCGACGGCCTTCAGGACGTGGTCGGCGTCCCAGTAATACGACTGCTTCGGATGGTTGTGCAGTGCGATCTTCATGTTGTACTCTTCGGCGAGTTTTTCGAGCATCGGGAACTTGTCCTCGTGCTCCTCGGTGACGAGCGTCTCCAGGCCCACCTTCTTGGCGAACTCGAAGGTCTTGCGGGCGGCGGCCTCGTTGCCTCCGATGCCTGTGACGCCGAAGTTGACGATCTTGACGCCGGCGGCCCCGGCGATCTTCTTCATCTCGGCGATCTCGTCGTCCGACATGCCGGCCCCGACGCCCGTCTGCGAGCCGGGTTTCAGTTTCTGGCCGCCGTAAATCTCGACATACTTAACGCCCATCGCCGCCGCGCGGTCCATGGTCTCGGCGAACGTGACCGACCGGAACGTGTACGCCTGGAACCCCAGGCGCCACCCCATGGCCTCGGCCGCCGAAAGGTCCGTCTTTTTGACCTTGGTAAGATCGACCGAGGCGGCTTCCTTCTTGGCTGCCGGGGCGTAGAGGACGCTGATGCGCGGGGCCTTGTTGACCTTCGTGGCTGGGGCCGCGCCGCCGGCCTGCTTCAGCAGGCCCTCGGCGTCTTTGCGGACGTTCGAGCCTTCCTTCGCAACGGCGACCACCTTGGTCATGGCGTCGCGGATTTCGTTCTTCGCGTCGCCGCCGAGGGCCTTGGCGATCTTGACGGCCACGGTGGCCGCGTCGGCTTGGATCGCCGTGTCATCAAGGGCGGCGGCCGCCATCTTCAGGGCTTCCACAGACTTCATTTCGCCCAGCCCGCCGAGGACCAACTTCTTCTCGTCCGGCCGCTTGGCGGCAGCCATCGCGTCGGCATACATCTTGATTTTCTGCGCCGCCGGAACGTCGGCCAGGCCCGCCAGGCGGACGTAGCCGCGAAGCGCCAGAATCTGGTGGGTTGGGTTTGCCGCCGTCTTGGCGATCTCCAGGAGGTCGGGGGCGGCGCCGGCGTCGCTCCAGTCGGCGAGCGAACGAATGGCGGCGTCCTGAATCTCGGCGCTGGGATCTTTCGTGAACTTTAGAATGCCGGCCAGGGCCTTTGCGCCACCCGCGCGGCCGAGCGAGCGGATCAGGGCGGCCTTGGCGGGCAACTCGGCGCCGCCCACCGCGGCGAGAATCGGGTCGACACAGGCGTCCTTGTTGGCAGCGCGGCCGCACAGCGACCCGAGGGCCTTTTCGGCGGCCTCGATGTCATTCTTGTCCTTGGCCTTGACGACCAGCGCTACGAGGTCCGGCGCAGACTTTTCGTCGGCCAGAACGTCGAGGGCGGCCAGCGCGGCGGTCCGCACGGAAGCGTCGTTATCGGCGGCCGCCGCCAGAACGACCGGCACGGCCGGGGCAAAGCGGCGGACGCCCAGGCTGCGGATGACCTGCGCACGGGCGGCCGGGTCGCCTTGCTTCGCCATCTGAAGCATCGCTTCGTTGACGTTCGTGTCGGGCAGACGGTCCAGTGCTTCCTCCGCAGCCTTCTGCTCTGCACCGGCGGGGCCGGCCGCAAGCGCCACGAGGGCCGCCAGCGTCGAGGCATCGCCCATGCGGCCGACCGCACGGATGGCCGCAAGGCGCACACCGGCGTCCTGGCTCTTGAGCAGGGCCGATACGGCGGGCAGGGTGGCTGCGTTGCCGCGCGTCGCCAGGTCGTCAAGCAGAAGTGCCTGCGTGGCCACCGGGCACTTCGGCAGAAGGGCGGCCACGGTCTTGGCCGACTCGGGGCCAGAGACCTCGCGGAGGAACCGCAGGGCGGCCGCCTGCATCTCGGCATCCGTGCCGCCCAGTATCTCGGTGACCATGGGCAACACGCTGTCGCCGCCGGCCGCAATGAGGCCCCTGAGGGCGGCCATCCGCACGTGTTTGGCCTCCGTCGGCTTGAACATCAACTGGTAGATGACGGCGGCCTCTTCCTTCTTTGCGGCAGCCAGGCGGTCGGCGCACAGGAGGAGCGAGTCTGTAACGGTCGCCTTGACCTCGGGCTTCACGCGAGAACGATTGTCCATGAGGACCCTGGCCGCTTCGGAGGCGCCGATCTTGCCGAGGGCGGCGGCCGCGGCCTCGGCGATCTGCGGGTCGGTATCGCCCACAGCCTGGCCGATGGCCGCGACGCTTTCGGCGTCGCGCCGGTCGCCGAGCGAGTTGATGAGGCCGACCTTCTGCTTGCCGGCGGCCTTCGCGAGGGCGGTTCGCATGGCGGCGACGGCGGCCGGGTCGGAAATCCGCTCCAGCGCGTACCGGGCCATGTCCGAGAGGTCCTTATCCAGCAGCAGCGCAGCCAGCGGCGGGACGGTCTCGGCTGTGCCGGCGATGCTCAACTGGCGGCAGACAAAGCGTTTGCCGTCGAGCGACGTGTTGCCCGAGAGCATCTCGGTGAGGCGCTTGACGAGTTTGACCCGCTCGGCCGGGTTGCCTTGCGAGTCGCGGACGGCGTCGGCGATTGTTGTCAGGGGTTCGCGGCTCTGGCCGAACTCGTAGGCGGCGAGGGCCTTGAATGCCTCGTCGAGATTGGCCGGCTTCGGCCCTTCGGCGGCAGGTGCGGCCGGGGCCTTGGCTTTTGCGGCAGCCCAGGCGGGCGACGCCAACAGGACGCAGACGCCCAGGGCCGTCAGACACGCAAACAATCGGGTGCAACCCTTCATGGCAGACTCCTTTTCAGGTGCCGCGGCCCGCGCGCGGCCCGCGAGGACTCTATTCCGCGCCTTAGAAATGCCAAGGCGCTCGCATCGGACGAAGGATCATGCTGTTGGCTTCGTCGTCGCCGATAAATTTCTCGCTGACGAGGTCCCATTTCAGTTTTCGCCGCAGCAGGCAGGCCGTCCGGCAAAGGTGGCAGAACGAGGCCGTGCGGTGTCCGTCTTCGGCCGGGGCCATTGTGGGGCGGCGCGTCCGGATGGCGTTGATCCAGTCCTGACCGTGGCCGGGGCTGCGGCCCAAATGGATTTCGTCGGGTCCGATGACCGATTTCAGGAGGCTCGGCGGGTCGGCCGCCAGCGCCCCGCCGTGGACGGCGACGAAGACCCATCCCTCGGAGCCCTCGAACTTGATGCCGCGGTGCGCCCTGGTGATGTTGCAGATGGCGTTGGTTGGCGCGTTGCCGCTGTCGACGATGATCTTCAGGCCGTTGGCGTACGTGAACTCGACGTGGTACTCGTATGGCACGTCCCAAAGCGGGTCCGTGAGGAACGTGCCGCGCCCCTCGATCTCCACCGGGCCGACCAGCAGCGGCCCCGCGCCAAGCAAGGCGATGTCGTTGACGTGGGCGCCGCGGTCGGTCAGTTCACCGTCGGAGTAGTCCATGACCCAGCGGAAGTTTCCGTGGCAACGCCTGGAATGGTACGGCGCCCACGGGGCCGGACCCAGCCAGCGGTCATAGTCGAATCCCTCGGGGACGGGCTCGGGGCCCTTTACGCCGGAATGCATGTTGCCCGTGGGTAGCCAGGTACGGATGGTGTGGATCTTGCCCAGCCGCCCGTTGCGCACGAGTTCGCAGGCGAATCTGGTGGTGCCGGTGGACCGTTCCTGGCTGCCGGTCTGGAAGGCGCGGCCGTAGCGCCTGATGGCGTCTGCGGCGGCGCGGCCGTCGCCGATGGTGGCGGCCATCGGCTTTTCGCAGTAGACGTCCTTGCCGGCCTTGG
>JAPLMO010000386.1 GCA_026386995.1 Planctomycetota bacterium
GACTCGTTGTGCTTCTCCATGTATTCCGACATGTCGATCTGGATGAGCGCATCCTCGTCGCCGAACATGAACTCCGCAAGGGCCTACGCCAGCAGGGTCTTGCCGACGCCCGTGGGGCCGAGGAACACGAAGCAGCCCATCGGCCGCCGCATCGACTTCCGCAACACGGTCCTCATCATGACGTCGAACCTCGGGGCCGACATCATCAAGAACCAGGCGGGCCTGGGGTTCCGCAAGAAGAACGCCGAGACCACCTACGAGCAGACCAAAGAAATGCTCATGAAGGAAGTCGAGCGGCACTTCCGGCCCGAGTTCCTCAACCGCGTGGACGAGACCATCATGTTCCACCAGTTGACCAAGGACGACCTGAAGCAGATCGTCGACATCGAACTGGCGAAGGTCCGCTCGCGCCTGGCCGCCCAGAGCCTGGAACTGGCCCTCACGGACGAGGCCAAGGAGTTCCTCATCAACCAGGGCTACAACCCCGACTTCGGGGCCCGGCCGCTTCGCCGCGCTATCGAGCACCTCGTCGAGGACCATATCTCCGAGGAACTGCTCCGCGGCGCCTACCGCGGCATGGGCTGCATCACGATCAGCATGCGCGAGGGGCACCTGTACTTCGAAGGCTCCGCGGCGTCGGCAAAGGCGCCGGTCGAGGTCCATCACGGAACGTAACGGCCGGACATCGGCGAGAACCAAAGATGGGCCGGGAGCCCCGCGACGGAGGCTCCCGGCCCCTCCTTTTTTCGGGACCCCTGCCGCGCGGCCGACGCCGGGTGAAACGGTTGACGCGAACGCCCCGAAATCGGTTATAATAATAGAGGCAGGGGATGCCGATAAGGATAAAAGGCAGGGCCGTCGCCGGCCTTTTCCTCTGCGGGGAGCACTCCGATGACGACGCCTAAGATAGTTGCCGTCGCCCTCATGGGGGCGCTGGTGCTGGGCCTCTGGGGCTCCACCGCCGTGGGCCAGTACTACGTGCCGCTGCGGTACGACCTGCGCTACTCGCTCAACCCCGGCTACATCACTGCGATTCCCTATGCCCAGGCGCCGTCGCGCCCCGACCCGTATGCGTTCGGTTCGCCGATTTACAGCGGCCTGGACCTTACGGGAAACGTGCGGGCCGGTCGATCGTTCCGTGGCAACATTCCATTCAACCAGCAGGGGAGCCAGGTGTCGGCGACCTTGCCTTCGATGGCGCTATCGAATTTCAGGCGCGACAGCATCGCCCTGGAGGACCTCGGGACGGGCGTGGAGTACGGCGCGGCGCTGCCGTACTTTCCGGGGTCCGGCAGCGTGACGTCGGTCGGAACGGCCGAACGGCGTTTTGCGTCCGAACTGCCGGGCAACCGTGCGCCTTACGGCCTGCCCAATTACAACACGGCAAACGTGGGGTTGGTGCCGCTGCCGATGGCCGGGTACTACGCCGGCAGCACGCCGCCGGCCGGCGTGTCCGCGTCTGCCGTGCCAATGTACAAGCCCGCCGGCCTGTACCTCCCGCGTGGCGCGATCGAGTGGGTCAACGCTCTTGCCGAAAGCCGGCCGGGGCTGCCCCAGTCGGCCACGACGGGCGTGCCTACCGTGTCGGGCGGCATCGAACAGTTGTCTCCGGAGATGCGCCGGATGGACATGCGGCTGGGCCTGCCCCAGCAGCCCGTTGACGTGAGGATCGGCCTTCCGCCGGAACTCGGCGGCCAGGCGCCGGCCCAGCCGATGACGCCGGCCGAGAAGGCTGCCGCGTCCGACAGGGCGGCCGCCGAGGCCAAAGCCCGGGCCGAGGCGGCGAACCCCTCGGCCATCGTCCGGGAACTCCGCGAAGGCGCCGCGAAAGAAGAGACGCGGGGAGAATCGCGGCCAGGCGCCCCGACCGTTCCATCGACCGCCGAAACTCAGCCCGGGGGCCAGCCGGCGTGGCCGCCTGGGCAAGAGCCGGAAAGCCCCGCCGTCCCGCCGATGCCGGAGAAGTACACCGGCCCCGCTTCGTTCGCCGAGTACATGGACCGCGCAAACGCCCAAATGAAAGAGGGCCGTTACGGCGCCGCCGATGCGCTCTACGAGGCCGCGCTGGTGATGGACGCCGGTCGGCCGGCGGCGCTCTTCGGCCGCATCTACGCCCTCCTGGGCGACTACCGGTACCTCCAGGCCTCGCTCGTGCTTGACCGCGCCCTGCGCCTGCACCCGGAGTGGGTCAACGAAGTTCCCGCTGCCGCCGCCGTCTATCCCAAGCCGGAGACCCTCACGCGCATTATTGACGATCAGAAGAACGACCTGAAGAACCGCCCCACCAACGTCGAGTCGAACCTCCTCCTGGGCTACCTCTACTTTGCCTCGGACCGGAAGGAGGAAGCCAAGCCCTATCTGAAGAAGGTGGCGGAGGTCCGGGGAGATAAGCCGGGCTCCGAGCAGACATTCCTGAAGGCCATCGAGGCCTCCGGAGGGGCGAAGTAGGCTTCGCGCCTCCGGGCCAAAGCAGAGTCAACCCATTGCGGCGCGGCAGAAACCCCCGGTCTCGCCGTGTAAGTGCTGTCCCTCCCGCCAAAACGCGGTTGAAGGTTTGGCCCCGACCCGATACAATCCCCTGAATCCATTTGGGTTCATTGCAGCCACTTCTGGCTGGAGGCATGAGTTGACCGACGAGAAGGGGCCGGAGGTTGTGCCGCCCGAGTCGCAGGCCGCATCGGCCGGTCCGGCAGCCCCGGAAAATCAGGAAGCCGCTCCAGGCGCATCCGGCAGCGCGCCCGTTGCGGCTATAGACCCGCCGGACCAGGCTGCGTCTGCGGCGTCTGCGGTGCCCGCGTCGGATGCTTCGGCGCCCATCGCGGAACCGTCCGCGGCGCCCGCCGGCGAGCCTGCCGCCGAGGCCGCGGCGTCTGCGGGCCTGTCCGCGCTATCGGATGCGGTACAAGACCACGGCCAGGCGCCCGCGTCGCCTCCTCTTCCGGCGGTGACGGAGACCGACAAGCCGACCGTCATTGTCCGTTACGGGACGATGGGCCTCCTGGGCCGGGTCATCTGCACGATGACCCCGTGGCGGTGCGGCCAGCGCGTGGTCATCAAGTCGGAGCGCGGCCAGGAGATCGGCCAGATCGCCTGCGCGTGGCGCGGATGCGGTGCGCCGGGCGGCGTGCCGCCGCAGATCCGCGGCGACGTTCTCCGCGCAGCGACGCACGCCGACGAGGTCGAAGAGCGGCACCTCAGGGAAAGCGAGCGCCGCGAGTTCGCCTTCTGTAAACAGTGCGTCGCCCAGAAGAATCTGCCTATGAAAATGGTGGCCGTCGAGCACCTCTTCGGCGGCGACCGCATCATCTTCTACTTCGTGTCCGAGACGCGGGTGGACTTCCGGGCGCTGGTCCGGGACCTCGCCCATGAGTTCCAGACGCGAATCGAGATGCGCCAGATCGGCGTCCGCGACGAAGCCCGCCTCCTGGGCGACTACGAACGTTGCGGCCGGCCGCTCTGCTGCCGCGCGTGGATCAAGGAACTCGAACCCGTCTCCATGAAGATGGCCAAGATCCAGAAGGCCACGCTCGACCCGGCCAAGATTTCCGGCCGTTGCGGCCGCCTCATGTGCTGCCTGCGATTCGAGCACACCACCTACCGCGACCTGGCGAAGAACCTTCCGCGCAAGAACACCCTCGTGGTCACCGCCGAGGGGCCGGGCAAGGTGATCGACACGGACGTCGTCTCGCAGATGGTCGGTGTGCTGCTCGGAAACGGGAACCGGATCAACGTGCCGGTCGAGAGCCTGGTTTCGCAATCGCCCGGGGCTGCGCCGCCGCGCCCGCCCGCCGAGGCGGACGAGGTGGCCGAGGGCGATGCGCCGGTCGATATGGTTGCGCACCGGATGCGCGACAGAGCGGACGCTCCGGCGGCCGAAGTCGAATCGCAGGCCGAGGCGGAGGCGCCGGCGCCTGCGGCAGCCGAACCCGGTGCACCGGCCTCGGCCGCCCCACCGCAGGCCCAACCGCCGCGCCAGGGCGGAGGACAGCGCCCGGGCGGCTGGCAGCGAGGCGGCGGCCAGCGCCAAGGCGGCGGCCAGCGCCAAAGTGGCGGCCAGCGCCCAGGCGGCGGGCAGCGCCCAGGCGGCGGCCAGCGCCCGAACGGAAGCCAGCGTCAAGACAGCGGCCCGCGCCAAGAGGGCGCCCCCCGCCAGAATGGCGGTCCGGGGCAAGGCGGCGGCCAGCCGGGGCAAGGCGGCGGCCAACCGGGGCAGGAAGGCGGCCAGGGGCAGGAAGGCCGGGGTCGCCGGGGCCGTCGGCGTTCGCGCCGGGGCGGCCGGAATCGCGGAAACCGTGGCGGGGGGCCGGGCGGCGGGCCGAACGGTCCGCGCCCGTCGGGCGGCTCGCCTCCGCAGACCGGGGCACCGCCGCAGGGGTCGCCGCCGAATCCCGGCGCCGCGCCGCAGGGCGGCCCGCAGGGGAACTGACGTGGCCAGACATATCCTGATCACCGCCGCGCTGCCGTACGCGAACGGGCCCATCCACATCGGTCACATGTTGGAGTACGTCCAGGCCGATATCTGGGCGCGGTTCCACAAATCGTGCGGGCACGACTGCGTGTACGTGTGCGCGAGCGACACGCATGGCACGCCGATCATGCTTCGCGCGCAGGCCGAGGGCGTCTCGCCCGAGGCGGTCGTGGAGCGCTATCACGCGGCGCACCGGCGCGACTTCGCCGCCTTCGACGTCGCCTTCGACAACTTTTACACGACGCATTCGCCGGAGAACCGCGACTTCGCCGAGACGTTCTTCCAGCGCCTGAGCCAGAAGGGCCACGTCGATTCGCGGTCCATCGAACAGGCGTACTGCGAGAACGAGGGCATGTTCCTGCCCGACCGCTACATCCGCGGCCGCTGCCCCCAGTGCAACGCCGAGGACCAGTACGGCGACAGTTGCGACAAGTGCGGCGCCGCCTACAGCCCGGCCGCCCTGAAGGACGCTCGCTGCGCGGTGTGCGGCAAGCCGGCGTCGCGGCGTCAGTCGGAGCACTACTTCTTCCGGATCCGGGCCTACGAGGAAATGCTCCGCCGCTGGGTCAGCCCGGAGCACCTGCACCCGCACGTGGTGGCGAAACTCCAGGAATGGTTCCATGCGGGCCTCCAGGACTGGGACTTCACGCGCGACGCCCCCTACTGGGGCTTCGAGATCCCCGGCCACAAAGATAAGTATTTCTACGTCTGGTGGGACGCGCCCATCGGCTACCTGGCCAGCACGAAGAACTGGTGCACGCGCCTGGGCCGCGACTTCGACTCCTACTGGGTGAGCGACGAGGCCGAGGTCTACCACTTCATCGGCAAGGACATCCTGTACTTCCACGCGCTGTACTGGCCCGCCATGTTGGCGGGGTCGGGGTTCCGCACGCCCACCCGCATCTGGGTCCACGGGCATCTGACCGTGGACGGGGCGAAAATGTCGAAAAGCCGCGGCACGTTCATCAACGCGGAAACGTACCTGAGGCACCTGGACCCGCAATATCTGCGATATTACTATGCGTGTAAACTCGGGCCGGCGACCGACGATCTGGACCTGTCGGTGCAGGACTTCGCGGCCCGCGTAAACGCCGACCTCGTGGGCAACTTCGCGAACCTGCCGAGCCGGTCGGCGGGCCTGCTGGCGCGGCGGCTGGAGAGCCGCCTCGGCCGCATGGACGCCGCCGGCCGCGAACTGGTCGCCAGCATCGAGGCCGCCGGGGCCGAGGTCGCCAGGGGCTACGAGGCGTGCGAGTACGCCGCCGCCCTGCGGACCGTCACGGCCCAGGCCGATGCGCTGAACCGCTACATGGAGCAGGAAAAACCCTGGGAACGCGTCAAGACCGAGCCGGAGCGGGCGCGGGGCGCCCTGACCACGGCCCTGAACGGCATCCGTTTGCTGGCGGCGTACCTCGGGCCGGTCCTGCCGCGATATGCCGAGAAGGTCGGGCGGCTCCTCGGGACCGAAACGCCGAACTTCCTGAACCTGGCAGAGCGCGTTGAGGACCGAACGATCGGCGCGTACGAGCGGATTGCCGAACGGCTGGACCCGGCGGCACTGGACGCCGTCATCGAAGAAACGAAGGCCGAGCAGGCCGCGCGGCCGCAGTAACGCCGCAACGCCGCGCACAGCGTATTTGCGCGGCGGGTCTCCGGACCCGTATGTGTTTAGCGTGTGGTGCGCACCGCAATAGCGGATGTGGCACGGCTGGCTTGTCCAGCCGTGGGAAACGTCGCGGGCCTTCCGCCACGGCTGGGCAAGCCAGCCGTGCCACACCGCGGTGCTGGCGCTAAACACGTGCCCGGACCCGCCGCGTACGGCGCGGCCAAGCGGGCAGGAGAGACGGGAAGACCGTATGGCGAAGCCGACTCCCGAAGAGATGCTCGAGAAGATCATGGAGCGTGACCGGCGCTACGCGCGCGAGGCATACGCGTTCGTGCACGAGGCGCTTCAGTTCACGGTGCAGCGCATCGGCCGCAAGGGCCACGTTACGGGGCGCGAGTTATGCGAAGGGCTATGCGACTTCGCGCTGGCCCAGTTCGGGCGTCTGGCCCGGACGGTGCTCGATCACTGGGGCGTGCGGCGGTCGGAGGATGTCGGCGAGATCGTCTTCAACATGGTCGAGGTGGGGCTCCTGAAGAAACGCGAGGAAGACACCCGCGAAGATTTCGCGGACGCCGTGAAGTTCGACGAAGCCCTGGACCGCGCGTTCGAGTTGCACCTGAAACCGGAGGAGCCGGATGGGCACTGCGGGTCTTCCTGACGGCGGCTGCTCGCCGCGGGCGCCGTCTAAAATGAATAGTGAAAGGGTTGTTGCGCAGCCACAGCGGGGGCGGTGGAAGTTCTTCGCCGTGGCTGCCCTGTATGCCGCATGGCTTGCGGCGCTGGCCGCGGCGGCGGTTGTTCACAGGTTTTTCTGATCGGCGGGCCGGCGGGCCCGGTCGGCCAGGCGCTCGGCACGGAGAATCATGACGGTGGGACTCGAAACGTTCACGCGGGCGATGCTGGAGCAGGCGGTACGCCTCTACATGGAGGAGGCGTACGGAAGTGCGCCGGTGCCGGCGAAAGTGCAGGCGCGGCTGGCGTGGCCGGCGGGCGACTCGCTCCGGCAACTGGCCGCCGGCGATGCGTTCGAGTGCGTGCCGGCCGACGTGCCCGTGGACGAGTGCGACCGCATTCGCCTGCGCCTGGGGAACCCTAAGTACCCGCACATGAAACTCGGCGTGGACCGGATCCCCGACACGGGCGACTGGGTGCTGGCGGTCGATTGCCACGACCGGCAACTGATGGCGGTGGTTCAGGACAGCGAGCGGGCGGCCCTGGAGGCGATTCTTAGGGCCAACAACGAACTGAAATCGCGTATCGAACGCCGGTGGACCGATGCGGGGTTGCCGACCTTCGAGCGCTATATCCGCGGCCGCCTGGCTGGCTGCCCCCGCGACGAGTCCGGGACCTGCCAGCCGCCGCCGTAGCAGCCCCGGGCCCGCCGCGGGAGCGGCGGCATATAACCGTACGGGATAGACTCTCTCTTGGCCGAGCCGAAGCGAGGTTTCGATGCGCGGCCTGCGACTGTCGGAAAAACTGGTCTTGTTGCTGGTGGCGGCCGCCGTGGCCGAAGGGTGCTTGACCGCCTTTCTGGCCTTCACGGCCATGGGCGAGCACGTCAGTAGAGAGTTCTTTGGCCTCGGCGATATCTTTGGCCTCGCCCTGACGCTCCTGGTGGGCATCTGGTTCGTCCATCGCATTACACGCCCGGTCCAGGCCCTCTCGGACGTGGCGAAGCGGATCTCTCAGGGGCACCTGGATTCTGAGATCAAGGTTCAGTCTAAAGACGAGATCGGCGACCTGGCCGAGGCTTTCCGCGAGATGCAGACGCGCGACCGCGCTCTGCACGAGCAACTGGAACGCCGCGTCGAAGAGCGGACGACCGAACTCCAGGAGACCACCGATTTCCTGCACTCCGTCCTCGACTCGTCCACGGATTATGCCATTATCGCGACCGACATGGACTGGCACGTGCTGACGTTCAACGAGGGCGCGCGGCGGACGTTCGGCTTCGAGCCCGAGGAGGTCCTGGGTCGGCCGGCGTCGCGCCTGGCGCCCCCCGAGGAGGCCATGAAGGCATTCGGCTCCGAGATGGTGCGCGTGCTCCAGATGCACGGCCGGTTCTACGGCGAAGGCACGCGAGTCCGCAAGAGCGGCCAGCGGTTCCCCGTGCGGACCGTCACGACGATCCGCACCGACGCCTCCGGCAAGCCCCTCGGTTACACCATCATCTGCCGCGACATCACGCAGGACAAGGCCCTCGAGCATCGCCTGCGCGATTACACCGACAACCTGGAGCGGATGGTCGCCGAAAAGACCGCCGAACTGCGCGAGGTCAACGCCGAACTCGTCCGCGCCAACCAACTGAAGAGCCAGTTCCTGGCCAACATGAGCCACGAGTTGCGAACGCCCCTGAACGCCATCATGGGGTTCGCCGAGGCGATCCGCGACGGCATGGCCGGCGACCCCACCGCCGAGCAGCGCGAGTTTGCCGAGGACATCTACCAGGCCGGCCGGCAACTGCTTGGAATGATCAACGATATCCTCGACCTCGCCAAGGTCGAGGCCGGGGCGATGGAACTGACACTGGAACCGTGCGACCTGGCCGCCCTGATCGACGAGGTGGTCCGCGTGGCCCGGGGCCTGGCCAGGCGCAAGGGCATCGAACTGGCCAGCGACGTCGCCCCCCGCCCCCTGGAGATTACGGCCGACGCCCTGAAGGTCAAGCAGGTGCTCTACAACCTCCTGTCGAACGCGATCAAGTTCACCGGTGCGGCCGGAAAGGTTTCCGTCGAGGCGCGGCTCGGCAAGGAGACCGCCGAGATTCGCGTGTCGGACACCGGCATCGGCATCGCCCCTGGGGACCTCGCGACCATCTTCGACGAGTTCCGGCAGGTCGACTCGTCGCTCACGCGAAAACACGAGGGGACCGGACTGGGGCTGGCCCTCACGCGGCGGCTCGTGGAACTGCACGGCGGCGAAATCAGCGTCGAAAGCGAACTCGGGAAGGGCTCGACCTTCACGGTTACGCTCCTCAGGGACATCGTATCGAGCCCGGCCCCGCAACCGCGGCCGGTTTGAAGGACGGGAGCCTATCATGGCGGAAACCCCGCAACACGTGGGCGGCAAGATCCTCATCGTGGACGACTACGCCGCCAACGTCAAACTCCTGGAACGCAACCTCCAGGCGGCGGGCTACGAGACCGTCGCCGCCTGGGACGGCGAAGAGGCCCTCCAGAAGGTCCGGACGGAGCGCCCCGACCTCATCCTGCTGGACATCATGCTGCCGAAGATCGACGGCTTCGAGGTCTGCCGGCGCCTGCGGGCCGACGAGGCCACCGCCGTCATCCCGATCATCATGATCACGGCCCTGAAGGACACCGAGGACCGCATCCGCGGCCTGGAGTCGGGCGGCGATGATTTCATCTCCAAGCCCTTTGACCGCGGCGAACTGCTGGCCCGCGTCAAGAGTCTCCTCCAGGTCAAGTACTACCGGTCGATGCTGGCGGAACGCGAAAAGTTCCACGCGGTCATCCAGGACCTGTCGCACGGCATCATCATCGCGGACGGCCAGTGGCGCGTCCAGACCATCAGCCGCAGGGCCGCCGAACTGCTGGGCCTTCAGGAAGCCGACGGACAGATCGGCCTCGACCTGGCCGAGGTCCTCGCGGAGTTCCAGGTCGAACCGGCCCTCGACGCGCTCCGCCAGACGCTGACGCGGTCGGTGACGGTCGAACTGACGCAGGAAGACGCCCACCCGCCGTGTTACCTGGCGGGGCGCTACACCCGCATCGAGGGTCCGCGCGGCGAACTGTACAACGCGGCCCTGGTGTTCCGCGACATCACCGAGATGCGCCAGAAAGAAAAACTGAAACGCGACTTCCTGGCCATGTTCAGCCATAAGTTGAAGCACCCCCTGACGAGCGTCTCGGTGCGCCTGGATATGATGGACCAGGGCAAGTACGGCCCGGTGCCGCCCGCCATGGCCGATGCGCTGCGGATCGCCGTCGCGAAGATCCGCGAACTCTCGGACCTCATCGAGAAAGTCCTCGCCTATGCCGCGCTGTCCGCCACGGAACTGGAGCGCGCGGGGCAACTCGTGGGCCTTGCGGACCTCATCGAACGGACCAGCGACCGGATCGTCCAGCGGTACTCGGACCGCCAGGTGCAGTGGGTCGTCAGCCTGCCGGCGGACCTGCCCCACGCCCGCGCGCCGGAGGAACTGCTGGCGATCGTCCTGGACAACCTCATGGACAACGCGGTCAAGTTCGCCCGGCGCAAGGATGTGCGCGTCGAGATCGCCGCCCAGGAAGGCCCCGACCGCCACATCCGCGTGGCGGTCCACGACAACGGCCCGGGCATCCGTCCGCAGGACCGCGACCAGGTCTTCTCCGACTTCACGCAGTTGGAGGAGACGTTCACCGGCAACATCACCGGCATCGGCCTGGGCCTGGCCACGGCGAAACGCCTGGTCGAATCATGGGGCGGCCAGATCGATTTCGAGTCCGTTCCCGACCAGGGCGCCACGTTCTTCTTCACCGTCCCATCGGAGTTCTCCCCGGCCCGCGACATGTCCGAACGGCACGGCGCCTGAGGGCACGTAGGGGCGAGGTTCGCCGCGCCCCCTCAGACGCCGTCTTCCGGAAGCGGCGGGGGCAGGGTCTTCTCCAGGACCACCTCGCCGTTGACGGTGGTAAGGCTGTCGATGATGCCGGCGTCGGTGAGCGCGGCCGGAACGGCGGCCTCGGGGTCAAGATGTTCCAGGAGGAACGCCTCGCCGCTCTCGGCGATGGGGCGAAACTTCAGCAACATCCGCTGGTCGCCGACCTCGACCGTCAACCGCACGGGCGAGGCCCCGCCGTGCGTGACGGCCCAACGCCCGGCGGCGTTGGACAGGCGCACGATGCCCGCCCGCAGCGACTCGATCTGCTCGGGGGCCAGGTCGGTCCGGCAATACAGGCACGTGGCCAGCGTGTTGGCCGCCTTCAGGTCCGCAAGCGACGCCGTCAATTCCAGGGTGATCTCCATCTGGTTGCACGTGTTGCGAATCTCGCGGCACTGGTCGATGTCGACGCGAAGCCGCGCTATCAGCCCCTCGGGCGTGAACGGCTTCGTCAGGTAATCGTCGGCGCCGGTCTCAAAGCCGTGCCGGCGGTCGACGGCCCGGTCCAGGGCCGTCAGGATCACGACCGGAATCGACCGGGTCGACCGGGCGGACTTCAGAAGGCGGCAGAGTTCCAGGCCGCTCATTCCGGGCAACATGAGGTCCAGCAGAATGGCGTCGGGCGGACGCTCGGCGATGGCCCGCAAGGCCGCCTCCGCATCAATCGCCTGGATGGGCTCAAAGCCGTAAGCCCGCAGGACGTCGGCCAACAGATTGTTCATGTCCGGCTCATCTTCGACGATGAGGATCCGGGCCTGGGCATCGTTTGCCATGCTTGCCGCTTTCTAACACTGCATTCCGACTAGGATACGCCGAAGCGCGGCGCGCGGCAAGGGGGTTTTGGCGGCAAGAGGCTGTTTCAGAACCGGCTTTAAGCGCATGATCGCGCGGCGGGCAGTCTTGCCCGCCGCGCAAAGACTGGTTTGTATGCGCGGTGGGCAAGACTGCCCACCGCGCGACACTCGGCCCTGAAACAGGTCCTTAGCGCAGCCGGCGATTCTCGCTATCATACTCCGACCATGATCGCTCTCGACTACCATATTCACTCAACGCACAGCAAGGACGGCAAGAACACGGTGCTGGAGACTTGCGAGGCGGCCCTCGGGCAGGGCCTGCGCGAGATCTGTTTTACCGAGCACCTCGATTTCGACCGCCTGGACCCAGACTACGGGTTCCTCAACTGGGAGGCGTACACGGTGTCGGTGGCCGAGGCGCGGGCGCGGTACGCCGGCCGCCTGGTGATTCGGCAGGGCCTGGAATTCGATTTCCGCCGGTCCTACGGCTCCGCGCCGGCCGAGGTGCTGTCGACGATGCCGTGCGATTTCCGCATCGGGTCCGTTCACGCGGCCGCGGGGCGGTACCTGTTCAATCTTCCGAAGGAACCGGCGCCGGCGACCCGCGACCTGCGCGAGATTCTGGCCGAGTACCTGGCCGAGGTCGAGGCGCTCGCGGCCTCGAATCTGGCGAGCTCGATCGGCCATTTCGACTACGTCTACAAGCAACTGCCCGACCTCGTGCGGCCGCTGCGGGACGAGAAGTACTGGCGAGATGTCGAGCGGATCCTTGCCAGGTGCGTCGAAACCGCCGCGGCGCTGGAGGTCAACACCCACCACATGCTCGACCGGGCCCTGGAGATGGCGGCTGACGTGGAAATCCTGCGCCGCTACCGCGCGCTGGGCGGCCGGCGCGTGACGGTCGGCTCCGACGCCCATCGGCGCGAGGACCTCAAGCACAACTTCGCTGCGGCCGAGCAGGCCCTCCGGGCCGCCGGCTTCGACGCCATCACGGGATTTGAATCGCTACGGCCGTACCCGGTCAGTCTCGCATAACAGCAAGGCCGGGGCGAGGGAGCAGAAGGTCTTGCGCGGCGGGTCTCCCGACCCGCCGCGCGAAACAGCCTTCTCGCAAGCGCCAATGACTATTCTTGCGCGGTGGGTCCGGAGACCCGCCGCGCAAAGGCTCAAGCATGTAGGGTGGGTGCTATGCACCCACGCGGTTGCCACGCCGACGCCTGAGCAGCGCCACACCCAGCGCCACGAGCGCCAGCGTCGCCGGCTCGGGAACCGCGCTTATCCCGCCGGTCAACTGA
>JAPLMO010000178.1 GCA_026386995.1 Planctomycetota bacterium
GCGGGCTTCTGGCGGCCGCTGTCGCGCCCATCCCCGATCTTCTCTCGACCGCAACAGGCCTTCACGCACTCTGGCGCGCGGGCGCGTCGCTCGACGAAACGTTGCGCCTGGCGTGCGCCGGGTTCGTGGCCGGCCTGGCCACGGAATCGGGCGGCTTCCGCGGCCACGCCGCCGACACGGTCGCCGATTGCGAATACACGTTCTACGGCCTCCTGGCCCTCGGACACCTGGCAGGCGGCCAATAATAGATGTCGCGCGGCAGGTGCAGAGACCCGTACGTGTTTAGTACGACAGCGCTAGATCGCAATTTGCGCGGCGGGTCTCCGTACCCGCCGCGCAAAACCTTGAAAGTAGCGCTGTCATATTGACGTGCCAGGCAAGACTTGTCATTCTGAGCGAGCGAGAGCGAGCGAAGAATCTCGGCCGTCCGAACGGCGAGATTCTTCGGCCCCGTAAACGGGGCCTCAGAATGACAGCGCTAAATACGTACGGAGACCCGCCGCACAAGCGGCAACCTCGCGATGGTTAAGCCGAGTGCAATGTGATTATGGACTTGGATCTACCTGCCCTTGAGCGCACATTTCGGGCCACGCGCGAGCGGCTCATGGCCGAGCGCGCCGCCCAGGGCCACTGGCTCGGGGCGCTGGCGTCATCCGCCCTCTCGACCGCCACGGCCGTCTGGGCCCTTGCCATGGCCGACCGCGCCCGGCGAGAAGAGACTTACTTCCTGCTCATCCGCGGCGGGTTGGACTGGCTGGCCGCAAACCGCAACGAGGACGGCGGATGGGGCGACACCGTACTCTCAAAGAGCAACCTCAGCACAACCACGCTTGTGTGGGCGGCCTTCGCGGCGTCGACGGGAGGCGTTGAAGCCCACCTGCGGGCCGTGGCCGACGCCGAGCAGTGGCTACGCCGACGCATCGGGGACCTCGATCCGGAGCACGTGGCGGCGGCCGTCATCGCGCGGTACGGCAAAGACCGCACGTTCTCGGCGCCCATCCTGGCGACGGCCGCGCTGGCCGGGCGCCTCGGCCTCGCGCCCGACGCCTGGCAGCACGTTGCGGCCCTGCCGTTTGAACTTGCGGCCTGCCCGCACTCGTGGCTGAAGTGGCTGCGACTGCCGGTCGTCAGTTACGCACTGCCCGCCCTGATCGCCATCGGCCAGGCGCGGCATCACTTTTTGCCGTCCACGAGCCCCGTCGCACGGTTTGTCCGCGGCGCCCTGGTTGCGAAGACGCTCGAAGTTCTGGGGCGCATCCAGCCGCCGAGCGGCGGCTTTCTGGAGGCGACGCCGCTGACGAGTTTCGTCGTCATGAACCTCATCGGCGCAGGACGCGTGGACCATCCGGTCGTCACAAAGGGCCTGGAGTTCCTCGCCGCGTCCGCCCGGCCCAACGGCAGTTGGCCCATCGACACGAACCTCGCCACATGGGTGACCACGCTTTCCGTCGAAGCGCTGGCGGCGGGGCCCGACTTCGACAACGTTCTTGCGGCCGACGAGCGACTGAGGATCCTCGAGTGGCTCCTCGCGCAGCAACACCTCTCGGAGCATCCGTACACGCACGCCCCGCCGGGCGCCTGGGCGTGGACCGACCTGGAGGGCGGCGTCCCCGACGCCGACGACACTGCCGGGGCACTGCTGGCCATCCGGCGACTGGCGAGCGTAGAGGACCCGACGTCGGACCTGGCTCGCCGCTGCCGCGAGGCGGCTGCCCGCGGCGCGGCGTGGCTTCTGGACCTCCAGAACCGCGACGGCGGCATCCCGACCTTCTGCCGCGGCTGGGGCACGCTGCCTTTTGACCGCAGCAGCCCGGACCTGACGGCCCACGCCATCCGCGCGTGGCTGGCGTGGCTGGACGACATGGCGCCGGCGCTGCGCCGGCGCGTCGAGACGGCGATCGCACGGGCCGCCGATTACCTTGAGCACACGCAAAGCCCCGAAGGCGCCTGGGTTCCCCTCTGGTTCGGCAACCAGTGGTCGCCGCAGGAGGAAAACCCGCTCTACGGTACGGCCCGCGTTCTGCCGGCGCTCCTGGACCTGGCGGCGCGCGGGCACGCGGCGGCCCCGCGCATGGCGGCCCGCGGCGTCGAGTGGATCCTTTCGGCCCAGAACTGGGCCGGTGCGTGGGGCGGATCGTCAGCCGCAAAGCCCAGCATCGAGGAGACCGCCCTGGCCGTGGACGCCCTGGCCTGCGTCCTTCAGCGGAAGCGCGGCGGAACTCCTGAAGCCGACCCGTCGTTGGAATCAATCCGGTCCGCCGTCTCGCGCGGCGCGGCGTGGCTTGTCCAGCGCACCGAGGAGGGCCGCGAGTTTCAGCCGTCGCCGATCGGCTTCTACTTTGCCGCCCTCTGGTACTACGAGCGATTCTATCCCATCATCTTCACTGCGGCCGCGCTGGGGCGCGTGAAGGCGATAGAGGGCTTATGACGCGGCCCCGTCCGTGCTATACTTGACCGTGGTGACTCTCCAGGAGAATTCTTACGCCAACGACGCGCACTGTCACAGCGTTTGCGGGCCTCGCGCTGCTCTGCGGCGTGTTCGGCTGCTCGACCGAACCGGCCGAGCCGGAGTCGGCCGCGGAGGGCCCCGCCGAGGCCGCCTCGTGGCCGATGTTCCGCCGCACGCAGGACCTCGCGGGCGTCGCCCCCGGGCGCCTGCCCGCCAAACTTGCCCTGCGATGGAAGTTCCAGACCGGGCGGGCCGTCAAGTCATCGCCCGCGATCGAACTGGCCGGCGACGACCCGAGCGGCGCAAGCGGCCGCGTCTTCGTGGGCTCCAACGACGGCAGCATTTATGCGCTCGACCTGGCCGA
>JAPLMO010000413.1 GCA_026386995.1 Planctomycetota bacterium
TCCCAACTGACCTTGCCCGTGGCCGGGTCCACCGCCGTGATGCCGTGGGCGGTGCTCGAAAAGATGATTTCCGGCCTGCCGCCCTCCGGCTGGTAAACGCACGGCGTGGAGTAGGCCGCAAGGGCGGTCTGCCGCTCGATCTGCCACCGCGTCTGGCCGGTCTTTCGGTCGAGGGCGATGAGCGAACTCTTGCCGGCCGCGCGCTTGCCGGAAGGCGGGCCGCCGATCATCAACATGCGGTTCAGGTCCTCCTGGTCGTTGGCCAGGATGACGAGGTCGCCCAGGATGATCGGCGACTGGCCGCTGCCGTGCTTCGCCACCAGGGGACCGAGGTTGCGGCGCCAGACATCCTTGCCGCCTGAGTCGAGCGCCAGGAGCGTGATCTCCTCCGGCGTCGACCACGTGACCACGATGCCGCCCGCATCGGCCGCCGGCGTGGAACTGGCGAAACTGTTGGCGTCGTTCTGGGCGTAGGTCTTCGACTCGAAATCGCGCTGCCAGACCTTCGAGCCGTCCGATGACTTCAGGCACACGATCATGCGTTTGGCGGTCTCGGCGTCGCTACATGTGAGGAATATGCGGTCGCCCCAGAGCACAGGCGACGAGTGGCCGCTACCCGGCAACTTCACCTTCCAGTTGTAGTCGTCGGCGGTCCACTTGGCGGGCACGGTCGTGGCATCGCTGATGCCCTGGCCGTTAGGGCCGCGAAAGCGCGGCCAGTCCCCTTCCCCTGCCCGCAGTGCCGCAGTAATGATGAGGACGGCCGCGGCGGCGAGGGCAAGGCGAGTGAGTTTCGTATGCGGCACGGGCGTCTCCTGTTCTGGGGGCGGATGGTCGGGGCATTATACCGGTTCCGGCAAGTCTTGCGCTACGCCACACCGCCGGGTAACTCTTGGCGCAGCCCTCGCCCTGGTGTAACATTCCGGCATGCAGCAAGAACCGATCCCGGACCTAAACAGAAAGAGGTGAGCCATGCACAAGATGATTCCTGCATTCGGGCTTTTCACTGTGGCGCTGGTGGGATTGCTCGGGCCGCTCGCCGGCCGCGCAGCCGCCGAGGACCAGTGGGCCGTCCTGGAGGGCAAGGAAGGCCCCGGCAAGGGCAAGCACGTCGTCCTCATCGCCGCCGACGACGAGTACCGCTCTGAGGAGTTGATCCCGGCGCTGGCAAAGATCCTGGCCGAACGCCACGGCTTCAAGTGCACGGTGCTCTATGCGGTCAACAAACAGACCGGCGAGATCGACCCTTCGACCATGGACAACATCCCGGGCCTGGAGGCCCTCAAGACCGCCGACATGCTCATCCTGTCCATGCGGTTCCGCGAACTCCCGGACGAGCAGATGAAGTGCATCATCGACTACATCGACGCGGGCAAGCCGGTGATGGGCCAGAGGACTTCGACGCATGCCTTCAACTATACGAAGCACAAAGACAGCCCGTATGCCAAGTACAGTTTCAACAACAGGGCGTTCCAGGGCGGCTTCGGCCGGCAGATTCTCGGCGAGACCTGGGTCGACCACTGGGGCGACCACCAGAGGGAGGGCACGCGCGGCCTGATCGCCCCCGGCATGGAGGCCAGCCCCATCGTCAAGGGCTGCGAGGACATCTGGGGCCCGTCCGACGTCTACACGATCAACTCGCTGACCGGCGACGCCAAGCCCGTCATCATGGGCCAGGTCCTCAAGGGCATGGACCCCAAGGACCCGCCGAACGACGCCAAGAAGCAGATGCCCGTCGCGTGGATCAAGACGTACACCGGCGCCCAGGGTAAGGCCTCGCGGGTCTTCAACACCACAATGGGGCACAACGGCGACTTCGTCAGCGAAGGCTTCCGCCGCCTCCTCGTCAACGCCACCTACTGGTGCATGGGCATGGAAGACAAGATCCCCGCCAAGGCCAACGTGGACCTGGTCGGCGAGTACAAGCCCAGCCCGATAGGCACGGGCAAGTTCGTCAAAGGCCGGAAGCCCGCGGACCTGAAACTCTAGGGCTGTTCTCAGGCTTTTCGCCCCGAAGGGGCACCAGAAAATAGCCCAGAGCGTAAGTACGTGTTTAGCGGGGCGAGGAAAAGGGGACTAAACTGCTCCGTTGAAAAGCCACCAGAGGCGTGGCTCACAAGAGGATCATCAGGTTGTAGGTCAGTATCCGCAGGAGTACACGTGCAGGTCCACGAGGTCGGGTTGCGGCACTTTACGCAGGCGTACCACCATGTCGCTCCTTCAATGTTCGGGAAAGGCCGGTACTTTATGCGGATGGGGCGCGGGCGTCAAGGGCGTGGCACGACAGGGCGTGGCTAGTACTACAACGCTACTTTGCGCGGCGGGTCTCCGTACCCGCAGCGCGCCAGGGGCCGGCCAGACGGGGCTTGCGCTGAGGCAGCATCTCCTATGCCTCTGGCGCGCAACCAACCGATAAGAGCCCCCAGCCTGAGCCTCGCCGCAGCCCCGCGCGGCGGGTACAGAGACCCGCCGCGCAAACCCACTCGTAGCGTTGTAGTACTAAAGGCCGCGGCTAAAACTCGCGGCGGCAAAACAGTTGACCAGACGGCCTGCCGCGCGTAGCCTGATATGGCATGAAACGGCAACGAATCGCTATCGCGTGTATCTCGGGCGGCGCCCTGCTGCTGGCCTTGGCCGGGGCGGCGGTGCTGCGAGCCGACGTGGCGGACATCGCGGACCAGGCCGGCCAGAAGATCCTGCCCGCCCTTCGCGCCTCGGACCTGCTGGTCGTGGCCGGCCAGGAGGCTGAAATAAATGCCAGCCTCGGCACGGGCCTTCGCAAGGAAGGCTTGGCGGGCAAACGCATCCAGTTCTTCCTGGGCGAGCAGATGCTCGGCGAAGCCGCAACCGACGGCGCCGGAACCGCAGTGCTTCGGTGGAAGGTGCCGGAAAAGCCAGCCGATTACCACATCCGGGCGGCCCTGAACCCGGCCGACCAGTCGCAGGAGAAGGTCGCCGACGCCGACATTTTCGTGGCCGCCCGCCCGAAGGACGCCACGCTCGTCGTCGTGGACCTCGACCGGACGGTCGTACAGTCGGGGTTTTTCAGCGTCCTGGTGGGCACGGCCAAGCCGATGGCCGGGGCGGCCGTGGTCCTGGGGCGCCTGGCCAAGGACGGCACCATCGTGTACCTGACGCACCGGCCGGACTTCCTCGCCCCGACCAGCAAGCGGTGGCTGACGGAGAACGGGTTCCCGCCCGGGCCGGTCCTGACGAGCACGATGACCACGCTGCTGGCCGGCAGCGCTCCCTACAAGGCCGTCCGCCTGGCCGCCGTGAAAAAGACGTTCCCGAACATCCTCGTCGGTATCGGCGACAAGATGTCGGACGCGAAGGTCTACGTCGAGAACGGCGTCCGCTCGATCCTCATGTTCCAGCCGGACTGGTCGGAGGACGAGCCGGAGAAGTTCGAGAAACTGGCGGACGAACTGGCCGCCCTGCCCGAATCGGTCCAGGTCGTGACCAACTGGCAACAGGTGGTCGCCGTCTGTTTCGAGAAGGCGGTTTTCCCGAAGCAGGACATGGAGAAGCGCCTGCGCGACACGGCCAGGGAACTCCGCCGCAAGGGCAAAGACTGACTGAGCGGATACTAGCGGGTGTAGTGCGTCAGTTACGAGGGGATGTGGCACGGCTGGCTTGTCCAGCCGTGGCGGAAGGCCCGCGAGGTTTTCCACGGCTGGACAAGCCAGCCGTGCCACACCCGCTAAGACTGACGCACTACTAGCGGGTAGAAATTCTACTTGTTGCGGATTTCGGGGGTCAGTATAATCGTTGGACTTTGTCAACAGAATGAGTCGGCATTAAGGCCGACTATCGCAGTTGGGAACGCACTATGGACTACTTTCTGGTGCTCTTGTTCGTGGGGCTTTCGGCCGCCTTCGTTCTGGGCGGGCTGGGCTTTGCTTACCTGATCGCCCCCCACAAACCGGGGCGGATCAAGAACACCCCGTACGAGTGCGGCGAGCAGCAGATCGGCGGGGCGTGGATCCAGTTCAACGTGGGCTATTACCTTTTCGGCCTGTTGTTCCTGGTGTTCGACGTGGAGGCGGCATTCCTTTATCCCTGGGCAGTGGCGTTTCGCGACGTAGGGCTCGTTGGGCTCGTGGAGGCCCTGATTTTCCTCCTGGTGCTCATCGTCGGCCTCGTCTACGCCTGGAAGAAAAGTGCACTGGAATGGGTCTAGTCACCGATCGGCTGCCGCGGCTGGTTGAGAACATCCCCGGCGGCAGCATCCTCATAACGAGCCTGGACGGCGTCATCAACTGGGCGCGGCGCAACAGCCTCTGGCCGTTGGCGTTCGGCACGAAGTGCTGCGCCATCGAGATGCTGATGGCCACCGGGGCGCCGCACCAGGACCTGTCGCGGTTCGGGGCCGAAGTGGCCCGCCAGTCCCCCCGCCAGGCGGACTTCATGGTCATCGCCGGGGCGGTCGTCAAGAAGATGGCCCCCCGCGTTCGCATGCTCTACGAGCAGATGGCCGAGCCGCGCTACGTCATGGCCACCGGCTCGTGCGCGATCTCGGGCGGCCCGTTCATGTACAACTCCTACACGATCGTGCGCGGCGTGGACGAGGTCATCCCGGTGGACGTGTACGTCCCCGGCTGTCCGCCCCGCCCCGAGGCGTTCTTCTACGGGCTGATGGCCCTTCAGCGGATGATCCGGGAAGGCGAGTCGATCGCGCGCGTGGGCATGCGCCGCAAGCCCGTCATGGCCGCTCTGCCCCAGGGCATCAAGCCCGAGGACTTCCGCGACGAGGTCCGCCGGCTGCTGGAATCCGAAAACGATATCAACGTGGACGAAGTTGCCGCGTCCAAGATCTGGCTCGAAAAGGTCGACCAATGGATGGCGAAGCACTTATTGAAGCCGTAATCGCGCTGGAGCCGGCGGCCGCGAAACGCGAGAAAGCCGACCGGCCGGCCGTCCGCGTGCCGCCCGAGAAACTGGCGGCGCTGGCGCTCGCTTTACGCGACGCGCCCGCCCTGGCGTTCGACATGCTCCTCGACCACACGGCCATCGACTGGCTGGCCGAGGGGCGGTTCGAGTTGGTCTACAACCTCTACTCGACCGTGCACGGGCATTCTCTTCTGGTCACCACGACCGTGCCGCGCGCCAGCCCGGTGGCGCCCACCGTCAGCGCGGTCTGGCTGATCGCACACTGGCAGGAGCGCGAGGTGTTCGATCTGATGGGCGTCCAGTACGACAACCATCCGGACCTGCGGCGGCTGTTCCTGGAGGACGAGTGGCAGGGCTACCCGCTCCGCAAGGACTACAAGGACGACTACATGCTGGGGCTTCCCAAGTGACCGTTCATATCCGAACATTAGACGACATCTGCAAGCCGCCCGTCGGGGCCGGGAGCGCCTTGGACACGCAGGAATACCTCGTAAACATGGGGCCGCAGCACCCGATCGCGCACGGGTCGCTCAGGCTGGTCCTCAGGCTCGACGGCGAGACCGTCAAGGAAGTCACCCCCGTGCCCGGCTACGTCCACCGCGGCATCGAAAAGATGTGCGAGAGCCTCAACTACCGGCAGATCATCCACCTGACGGACCGCATGGATTACCTGTCGGCCCTGATGAACAACTGGCTGGTCTCCAAGACGGTGGAGAAGGCGGCCGGCATCGCCACGAACCCCCGTATCGAGGCGATCCGCACGCTCATGGCCGAACTTCAGCGCCTCCAGAGCCACGTACTGTGGTGGGGCGTGGGGGGCATGGACCTGGGGGCGTTTACCCCGTTCCTCTACGGATTCCGCGAGCGAGAGATCATCGGCGTGCTTTTCGAGGAAACCATCGGCGCGCGGCTGACGATGAACTACATCCAGCCGGGCGGCCTCATGTACGATATCCAGCCCGACTTCGCCAGGAAGGTCAAAGACATCCTGGCGTACCTGAAACCCATCATCGTGGAGTACGACACGCTCCTTTCGGGCAACGTCATCCTCCAGGAGCGGCTCCGGAACATCGGCATCCTGGACCCGAAGAAGGCCATCGCCCTGGGCTGCACGGGCCCGGTGATCCGCGCCAGCGGCGTCCCCTACGATCTGCGGAAACTCGAGCCCTACGGCGTGTACGACAAGGCCGAGTTCGACGTGGTCATCGGCACGCGGGGCGACTGCTGGGACCGGTACTACGTCCGCATCGAGGAAATGCGTCAGAGCATCCGCATCGTCGAGCAACTGATCGACAACATCCCCGAAGGGCCGCACATGGTCACGAAGTTCGCGGCCAAGATCAAGGTCCCCGAGGGGCTTTACTACGGCCACCTGGAGACGGCGCGCGGCGTGCTGGGCGTGACGATCGTGTCGGACGGCAAGAGCGACAACCCGTACCGGATACACTTCCGGTCGCCAAACTTCAACAACCTCTGGGCCGTTACGGCGCTGGCGCCGGGGTGGCGCATCGCCGACCTTATTGCGATTCAATCGAGCCTTGACCTGGTGATTCCGGATATCGACCGATGAACGAACGCGAGACAAAAACATCGCCGGGTGGCATGCCCAGGCCGTCGTTGCCTGGGCATGCACGCGCGACCGGCTCTTGCATGCCCACGCATACAGCGGCGTGGGCATGCCACCCATCAATAAGGGCGGCGCAGTGATAAACGCCTCAATTATACTGGCGTCTGCGGCGGTCGGCGGGCCGGCATGGCCCGTCACGACGGTGGCCCAGCGGGCAACCGAGGCCCTGTCGCAGGACTGGTCGGTGGCGGGCTGGGCGCTGCCGGGCTGGGTGCTGGCCGCGGTGTACATTGCGGCGGCCCTGGCGGCCATCGGCGGCCTGGTGGGCGTGCTGGGGATGGGCCTCATTTACGCCGAGCGAAAGATCGCCGGGCATATCCAGGCCCGCCTCGGACCGATGCGAGTCGGGCCGCACGGCATCATTCAGACCGTGGCCGACACGTTCAAACTGCTCTTCAAGGAAGACATCGTCCCGGCCAAGGCGGACAAGGCGATGCACCTGGTGGCCCCGTTCCTTTCGATGTCGGCGACCGTGCTCGTGCTGGGGGTGCTGCCGTACAGCAACCGGCTCCAGATCTCGGACGTCAACATCGGCGTTCTGTACGTGACGGCCATCAGCGGCCTGGGCGTCATGGGCATCCTGCTGGGCGGGTGGAGTTCGCACAACAAGTGGTCTCTGATCGGTGCGATGCGGGCGGCGGCCCAGATCATCTCGTACGAGGTCTCGGCGACGCTGGCGTTGCTGGTCGTGGTGCTCTTTGCGGGAACACTTTCGCTCTCGGGGATCATCCAGAGCCAGGCTGACGGCTGGTGGATCTGGCGTGCCCCGGTTATCGGCCTGGTTGCGTTCATCATTTATATCATCGCATCGACGGCCGAGATCAACCGCACGCCGTTCGACATTCCCGAAGGCGAATCGGAACTGACCGCCGGATTCCACACCGAGTACTCGGGCCTGCGGTTCTCATTCTTCTTCCTGGCCGAGTTCATCAACATGTTCGTCGTCTCGGCGCTGACGGTTACGCTGTTCCTGGGGGGCTGGCTGCCCTTCACCATCGGCGGGCTGGACGGATTCAACTCGGTGATGGCGATCCTTCCGCCCGAGGTGTGGTTCCTCGGCAAGTGCATGGCCGTGCTGTTCCTCTTCATCTGGTTCCGGTGGACGTTCCCGCGCCTCCGCGTGGACCAACTGATGGCTCTGGAGTGGAAGTTCCTGCTGCCCATCGGATTCGTGAACCTGACGGCGGCGGCGGTCATGGTGCTCCTGGGGTGGTACTTCTTCCCCGTGATGCACTGAGTAGGCGTTTAGCCGTCGCCGACATGGCGGCACAATCGCGGCCGTGTGCGGCCGCGGCTAAACAAAACTGTTTAGCCGTCGCCGCATACGGCGACGAACAAAAGTAACGTTTAGCCGTCGCCGCATACGGCGACGGTCGACAGCAAAACGGAGTCGCCCTGAAATGGGTCGCGTAGATTTCAAAGACATCAGGCACGAGCAGCGGGTCCTGGCGGGCAAGACCGTCCCCGTGGCCGTCACGCCGCGCATCACGCGCGGCATCGGCGGGGCCGCCAAGAGCCTGCTGGACGGCCTGGCCCTGACCTTCAACTACCTCATTCACCCCTCGAAGGTTGTCACGCAGCAGTACCCCGAGAACCGGGCCACGCTGAAGTTCCCGGAGCGGTACCGGGCGATGCTCAGCCTCACGCACGACGATAACGGGTACCACCTGTGCATGGCGTGCAAGATGTGCGAGCGGGCTTGCCCGAACGCATCCATCAAGGTCATCAGCCGTAGCGGCGGCACGCTGTGCAAGAACGCCCTCGACCGCTACATCTGGCGGATGGACTCCTGCGTGTTCTGCAACGCCTGCGTCCAGGCCTGCCCGTTCGGCGCACTGGCCATGACGCACGACTTCGAGAACGCCGTGTACGACCGGCGCCTGCTGGTGTTTACGCTGAACACCTACGCCGGGCCGCACGCCGCCGCCATGTTGAAGGAATCCGACGAGGCCGTCCGCAAGCAGGCCATGGAGCCGCGCGACCGCTACGGCGGCCCGGTGCCCCTGAACGGCCACCCGCTGCCGAACATCCGGCCCCTGCCCGTCACGCCCGTGACGGACAAGGCTGAAGAAGGTGCCCCGTGACGCCCCAGGACGCCACCAACACGATTCTCTTTTACGTTCTCGGCGCCGCAGCGGTGCTGCTGGCGCTGGCGGTGGTGAACTCGCGGCGTCTGCTGCGGGCAGCCATCTACCTGATGGGCGTTCTGGCCATGAGCGCCGGCCTATACATCCTCCTGGGCGCCGAGTTCCTGGCTGGCATCCAGGTGCTCGTCTACGTGGGCGGCATCGTGGTACTCATCGTTTTCGCCGTCATGCTTACGCGGTCGGCGGACCTCTTGATCGACAAGCCCACCTTGGGGCGCATGGTCCTGGGCGGTGTGACCTCGATTGCGTTTCTCATTCTCTCGGCCACGATCCTCTGGTTCTCCGATTTCCCGGCGATTCAGGACGGCGCGGCGCCCAAGGACAACACCCTGGCGATCGGGCGGCAACTGCTCGACACCGGCGCCGGCGGCTACGTGCTCCCGTTTGAGATCATTTCGCTGCTCCTTCTGGCGGCGGTCATCGGCGGCATCGTCATCGCCCGCAAGACCCCGCCGCGAAACCAGCCGCTCACGAGCGGCGGCGACCTGCCCGGCGAAGTGACCGTCCGGTTGCCCCGCAGCCAGAACGACCGTGCCCCCGATGGAGGCCAGTCATGAACGAACTTCTCACCGCCATCAAGCCCGGCGTCGGCCACTGGCTGGTCCTCAGCGCGATCCTCTTTTCCATCGGCCTCTACGGCCTGCTGAGCCGCCGCAACGCCGTCGGCGTGCTCATGGCCGTTGAACTGATGCTGAACTCGGCGGCCCTGAACTTCGTGCTGCTGAACCGATACGTGGCGCCCGTCCAGGTCGACGGCCAGATGATGGCGATCTTCATCATAGCCGTGGCGGCGGCCGAGGTCGTGGTCGGCATGGCCATCTTCGTGGCCCTGTTCCGGCACCGCTCGACCGTTGACGTTACGCGCATGGACATTATGAAATTTTAAGCGAGTGAGGTCTCATGGATTTGGGTTGGGCACTTAAAAACTCGTGGCTGGTTCCGGCCCTGCCGCTGCTGTCATTCGCGGTGGTGGGCCTCTTCGTGCGGCCGATTTCGAAGAAGGCGGCCGGGATCGTCGCCACATTGTCGGTGGCGGCGGCGGCCGTCGTCGCCTGGATGATCGCGTGGGAATACTTCCACCTGTATCCGCCGGGCGGCGTGCATCCCGTCATCATCCCCTGGAGTTTCGAGTGGCTGCGGTTCCAGGCGGGCCTGACCGCAAGCATGGGCGTCCTGGTGGACCCCATCTCGGTCCTGCTGATGGTGGTCGTCACGACGGTCAGCGCCCTGATTCACCTCTACAGCATCGGCTACATGGCGGGCGATCGCGGCTACGGGCGGTACTTCACGTTCATGAGCCTCTTCACGGCGAGCATGCTGGGCCTGGTGGTCGCCCCGAACATCATCCAGATGTACGTCTGCTGGGAACTGGTGGG
This sequence comes from Planctomycetota bacterium, assembly GCA_026386995.1. Next base: position 10,044 of record JAPLMO010000413.1, read on the forward strand.
CGTCTCGAG
>JAPLMO010000506.1 GCA_026386995.1 Planctomycetota bacterium
CGGCCGCCTGCCGCTACCACAGCATGGGCGGCCACATGGGGCCGCCCCTACGACGGCGCGCTGAACGGGTCTCGCGTAGGGGCAGCCCTACGTGGCTGCCCGTCGTTTTGCTGCCGCGCGTAAGGCGCTCCCCGGCCCCGCTCCTTCATCCCCCGGCAGTGCCGGGGGTTTGGCGCGCCCGCGAACAAACCCCCCGCACCGCGGGGGGATAGGCATCGCGCGTGCGCCTCCCCCTCGCCCGCCGACCGCATCAGTGCCACGGCATCCCCCGGCAGTGCCGGGGGTTTGCTGCCGCGCGAGGCTCGCCCCGGCCGCCACGGCATCCCGCAGCAGTGCCGGGGGTTTGGTGCCGCGCGAGGCTCGCCCCGGCCGCCACGGCATCCCGCAGCAGTGCCTGGGGTTTGGCGCGCCCGCGAACAAACCCCCCGCACCGTGGGGGGATGGTCATCGCGAGTGCGCCTCCCCCTCGCCCGCCGCCCGCATCAGTGCCACGGCATCCCCCGGCAGTGCCGGGGGTTTGGTGCCGCGCGAGGCTCGCCCCGGCCGCCACGGCATCCCCCGGCAGTGCCGGGGGTTTGTTTCATGCGTCGGCCGCCTGCCGGTTGCACAGCATGGGCGGCCACATGGGGCCAGCCCTACGACGCTGTGCCATCACGGGCTTTCCTGAGCAGGGGGGCGCCATGGTTGTTCGGACACGCGCCCGTTGAAATGGGCGGAACCAAACGGCCGGGCCGTTGGCCGAATCCCGACCTCATGGCTCAGGCACGACTGCCAAAATGGCAGTCCCTGAGGCCGCCGAGGGGGGCGAACCACCTGAAATCAGGGACAGCGCCAGGCCGCCCGGGCCGCCGGCCCGGCCCGCCGAAACCGCCTGGCGCTGTCCCTGATTGTTTTGGGGGCGCCGGAAGGGGCGCCGGGGAATCACGACCACTCCAGTCGTATATAGTATAGTATATAATGGCCGGTGGTGAAAACCCCTTCGGCGGCCTCCGGAGGTATCAAGTTCCGATCAAAAGCGCGTAAGAAGTGTCAAAAACCAGTAAAAAAGCGCCTTGCCCATCTTACCAAACGACGCAAAAACGGCCTTGGCGCTAGCGCCAAGGGGGTTTTGGGTCCCGCGCGGCGTAAAAAGCGCCCGTTTTCGCCCTCCGGCGTATACTAAAGTGAACGCGATATATTTCGCTACTAAAGGCTATAATCCTCGCCAAGGCGGGTCTCCGGCATGTCTGGCTGCGCGGGCTCGGCATCTTGGGAGCGAGTGGCTTTTGGGCGGGTAGTTTGCCGAGTTGCGGGGTTTAACCTGTGAACCAGGAGGCAGAGACCATGTTCCATCGCGTTACCCGCAGAATGTTTCTGAAGGGCACGGCCGCAACGGCCGGGTTGACCGTTCTTGGCGGCTCATCGCGCGCCGGGGCCTACGAGGCCAACCAGAAACTCAACTGTGCCAACATCGGCGTTGGCGGCCAGGGAGGATCGCACTTGGGGCCGGCGGCAGGGGAGAACCTCATCGCCATCTGCGATGTTGACGGCAACACCCTGGCCCGCGTGGCCCAAAGGTACCCGCAGGCCAGGAAGTTCGCCGACTACCGGCAGTTGTTCGACGAGATGGGCAAGTCCATCGACGTGGTGTTTGTGGCCACGCCCGATCACCATCATTTTCCGGCGTCGCTGGCGGCCCTCCAGCGCGGCAAGCACGTATACTGCGAAAAGCCGCTGACGCACTCGATATGGGAGGCCCGCACGCTCGCGCTCGAGGCCCGCAAGGCCAAGGTCGCCACGCAGATGGGCAACCAGGGCCAGGCCTCGGAAGGCCGGCGGCGGCTGTCCGAGTTCATCTGGGCGGGGGCGATCGGCAAGGTCACCGAGGTCCACATCTGGACCGACCGGGCGGCAGGCTGGTGGCCGCAGGGACGCAACCGGCCGACGTACACCGACCCCGTGCCGGGGCGCCTGGCCTGGGACCTGTGGCTGGGCCCGTCGCCGGAGCGGCCGTTCGTATCGGTCTGGCGCGAGCCGGAGTATCAGAACGAGAAGCACGAGGTGTACCATTCGTTTGTGTGGCGCGGCTGGTGGGATTTCGGCACCGGGGCGCTGGGCGACATCGCCTGCCACGCCATGGACCCGGCCTTCCGCGCGCTGAAACTCACCTCTCCGACGGCCGTGGAGGCGAAGTGCGAGGGTCTCACCAGCGAGATGTTCCCCCTGTGGTCGATCATCACGTACGAGTACCCCGCGCGCGGCGACATGCCGCCCGTCAAACTCGTCTGGTACGACGGCAAGAAGAAGCCCGAGCGTCCGCCTGAACTGGAGGCCGACCGCCAGTGGGGCGACAACGGGCAACTCTTTATCGGCGAGAAGGGCAAAATCCTCTACGACCAGGAATCGGGCGGGCGGATCATTCCCGAATCGAAGATGGAGGACTTCAAGAAGAACCTGCCGCCGAAGACGATTCCGCGCTCCCCCGGCCACCACGAGGAATTTCTGCTGGCGTGCAAGGGCGCCGGGCCGGCCCCGGGCTCGAACTTCGACCATGCCGGGCCGATGACCGAGGCGGCCCTCACGGGGAACCTCGCCATCCGCTTCGGCAAACGCATCGAGTGGGACGGGCCGAACATGAAGGCGAAAAACTGCCCGGAGGCCGATGCCCTCATCTACCCACAGTACCGGCCGGGGTGGGTGAAGGTTTGAGTGTATAATCGGGCTTGATGGGGAATCTGGACGCCACCCCTATTTCCTGTATTCCCCAAAATAATAGAAGTGTCCCCATATTCCCCGAATAACCCCGAGCGTCAGAGCCACGGCGTTGACAGCCGACGCCGTACTCTATACCGTAATGGTATGCCTACACTGGACTTGGCCGTAGTCGCCGGCTGCGGAACGGCCTGCACCGTAGGCTTGGTGCCCGGAAGAAGAGGTCTTTTATGCCACGATTGACTGAACAAGAACAGCAAGAGATCATCCGCTTTCTGGAAGCCGACAAGCCCTTGCCCGACAAGTATCGCTTCCTGCTCTTCGCCGACAAGCGCGAGGTGGAGTTGGTCTGGAACGGCAAGACCAGCGAGGTGAGCAATATCGTCCTGCCGTTTCAGGTGATTGAGCAGGTGGACGAACCGCGCGCCGAAACGGACACCAAGCGGAAAGATGAGCAGGAACTGCTGTTCGACCTGGACGCTCGCGGCCGCCAACTCAAGGGCTGGACGAACAAACTCATCTGGGGCGACAACAAACTCATCCTCTCATCGCTGAAGAACGGCCCGCTGCGCGAGAAAATCGAGAAGCAGGGCGGCCTTAAACTGATCTACATCGACCCGCCCTTTGACGTGGGCGCTGACTTCAGCATGGACATCGAGATCGGCGACGAAACCTTCACCAAGAAGCCCAACATCCTCGAAGAGATCGCCTACCGCGATACCTGGGGCAAAGGCGCCGATTCCTTCATCGCCATGATCTACGAACGGCTGATCCTGATGCGGGATTTGCTCGCCGAGGATGGGAGCATTTATGTGCATTGTGATTGGCGGGTGAACTCATTCATCCGCCTCTTGCTTGATGAAGTCTTTGGTCCCGGCCGATATCGCAACGAGCTGCGGTGGAAAAGGCAGCCGCCTCGCGGAGCGAAAGCGATTTCGCGGCAGTATGCGAAAAGTTCGGACACAATCCTCTACTACTCTCTTCATGATCGCTATGTGTGGAATCCGCAGTTCAAGGAATACAGCGCGGAATATGTAAAAGCGAAATTCACCTACAAAGACAAAGACGGTCGCGTGTATCGCATTGACAACATTGGGGACTACTCGGAAACATCCATCGCTGAGTTCAGAAAACGCGGGCGCATCTATGACTATCCATCAGGAAAACTCGGCCTCATTCGCTACCTCGACGAAGCGAAAGGCGAAGCGATCACCGACATCTGGTTGGACATTGCTGAGGTGAACTCGCAGGCGATTGAAGACACAAAATACGCCACGCAAAAACCCGAATCCCTGCTCGAACGCATCGTCAAAGCCTCCTCCAACGAAGGCGACCTCGTCGCGGACTTCTTCTGCGGGTCGGGCACCACGGCGGCGGTGGCGGAGAAGCTGGGGCGCAAGTGGATCGTCGCAGACCTGGGCAAGTTCGGCATCCACACCACCCGCAAGCGGCTCATCGGCGTGCAGCGGCAACTCAAGGCCGAGGGCAAGGACTACCGCGCCTTTGAAATCCTCAACCTGGGCAAGTACGAGCGCCAGCATTACATCGGCGTCAATCCCAACCTGCGCGAGGCGGAACAACAGAAGCAACTGGCGGAAAAGGAAGCCGCCTTCGTCGAATTGATCCTGCGGGCCTACCGGGCCGAAAAGACCGACGGCTTTGCCGCATTCCACGGCAAGAAGGCCGGGCGGCTGGTGGCGGTCGGGCCGGTCAACCTGCCGGTGACGCGGCTGTTCGTGGAAGAGGTGATCCTGGAATGCCGCAAGAAGCACATCACGCGCGTCGATATTCTGGGCTTTGAGTTCGAGATGGGCCTCTTCCCGAACGTGCTGGACGAAGCCCGCGCCAAGGGCATCGACATCGCCCCCAAGTACATCCCCGCCGAGGTTTTTGACAAGCGGGCGGTGGAAAAGAACCAGGTGGTCTTTCACGACGTGGCGGCCATCGAGGTCAAGCCGCATGTCAAGAAGAACAGCGTGGCGGTGGAACTGACCGACTTTTCGGTGTTCTACTCGCAGGACTCCATTGCCAACGCCGAGGCGGAGATCAAGAACAAGGGCAGCCGGATCGTGGTGGAGAAGGGCCAGATCGTGAAGGTGAGCAAGGACGCGAAGGGCATTACAAAACGCGAGGTGCTCACAAAAAAGTGGACGGACTGGATTGACTATTGGGCCGTGGACTTCAACTTTGAGAGCAAGCGCGAGATCGTCCGCGTGAAAAACGAAGAAAGCGGCGCGTGGGAAGAGCGATGGACGGGGGATTACATCTTTGAAAACGAGTGGCAATCCTTCCGCACCAAGAAAGACCGCAAGCTGGAACTGACCAGCGTCTTCCAGGAATGCCCGCCGGGGCGGCGCAAACTGGCCGTCAAGGTGGTGGACATCTTCGGCAACGACACCATGACGATCGTGGCGGTGAGCGTGGGGAAGAACGGAGGGAAGAAGTAATGGCGAAGATCAAGGTTCTGAGCAAAGAGATCACGATCCAGACGCGGGGCGAAGAGGACTATATCAGCCTCACCGATATTGCCCGCTACAAAGACGCGGAGCGCACTGACTATATCATTCAGAACTGGCTGCGGAACCGCAACACGATCGAGTTCCTGGGAATCTGGGAGCAACTGAACAACTCCGGTTTTAATCCCATCGAATTCGATGGGATTAGAAAGCAGGCCGGACTCAACAGTTTCATCCTGACCGCCAAGCGCTGGATCGCAGCGACCAACGCCATTGGATTGATTTCCAAGGCAGGCCGCTATGGCGGCACTTACGCCCATAAGGATATCGCTTTCGAGTTCGCCTCCTGGGTCTCAGTCGAGTTCAAACTCTACCTCATCAAGGAATTCCAGCGGCTCAAGGACGAGGAACTGAGGCAACTGGGCTGGGACATCCGGCGCAATCTGGCCAAGATCAACTACCGGATCCACACCGACGCGATCAAGGAGAACCTTGTGCCGCCCGAACTGAGCGCGCGCCAAACCAACCTGGTTTACGCCACGGAGGCGGACGTGCTGAACATGGCGCTCTTCGGCATGTCCGCGAAGGAGTGGCGCGACAAGAATCCGGGCAGGAAAGGCAATATCCGGGACGATGCGGATATGTCGCAACTCGTGTGCCTTTCCAACCTGGAAAACCTGAACGCCATGCTCATCCGGGAGAACCTGCCGCAGGCCGAACGGCTACGCAAGTTGAACCAGATAGCCATTCATCAGATGAGACTGCTGACCGACAGCCCGGGCATCAGGCGGCTTGAGGGAAAGGATAAATAATGGCGCTGCATCCCAACTTCCCCGAATCGCCCTACGCCATCCTCGACCCGGCCATCCGCTGGTTTCCGGCCGATGAGGCGCTCAGGGAAAGCAGCATGGACAAACTCATGCCGCCGCTGGTGCCGCAACTGCGCAAGAAGGTGAAGGAGTGGCGCGACAGCGGCTACGTCGGGGCGACGGACACCAGCAAGAGCCTGCTGAACTGGTGGTTCAAGACGCCGCATCTCATGCCTCAGGTTGACGGGACAATGGCCGAGTTCCAGTATTACTTCGCCCAGCGCGAGGCGCTGGAGACGATCATCTACCTGTACGACGTGGTGGGGGTGCAGGACAAGTTCGACCTGATGCGCTTCGACAGTTCCGGCGCAGTTTCGGCAGGAATGTTTGACGAGACATGGCGGCGCTTTGTGGTGAAAATGGCGACCGGCTCCGGCAAGACGAAGGTGCTGAGCCTGGTGCTGGCCTGGAGTTTCTTCCACAAACTGTACGAGCCGGAGTCGGGACTGGCGCGCAACTTTCTGGTAATCGCCCCCAACATCATCGTGCTGGACCGCATCTACAAGGACTTTCAGGGCCTGCGCATCTTCATGAAAGACGACCCGGTCCTGCCCGACAACGGCGTGGACGGGCGCAACTGGCGCGACGATTTTCAACTGACCCTGCACAAGCAGGATGAGGTGCGCATCACCCGCCCCACCGGCAACATCTTCCTGACCAACATTCACCGCGTCTATGCCGGAGACAACATACCTGCTTCGCCCGATGATGAAGACACGATGGACTATTTCCTGGGCAAGCGGCCCAGCGGCGCAACCACCGACTCCAAAGTTGATTTGGGGATGATCGTGCGCGACATTGACGAACTGGTGGTGCTGAACGACGAGGCACACCATATTCACGACCCGCGCATGGCCTGGTTCAAATCCATCGAAGATATTCATAACCGCCTGAAGCAAAAAGGGTCGGCCCTCTCCTTGCAGGTGGACACGACTGCCACGCCCAAGCACGACAACGGCGCGATCTTCGTGCAGACCGTGGCCGATTATCCGCTGGTGGAAGCCATCAAGCAGAATGTGGTCAAGCACCCCACCGTGCCCGACGCCGCCAGCCGGGCCAAACTGGTGGAACGCCAGAGCGCCAAGTTCACCGAGAAATACGCCGACTATATTCACCTTGGCGTGATCGAGTGGCGCAAGGCATACGCCGAACACGAAAAGCTGGACAAGAAGAGCATCCTGTTTGTGATGACCGACGACACCCGCAATTGCGACGATGTGGCCGAATACCTTGAAGGCAACTATCCCGATCTCAAGGACGCGGTGCTGGTCATTCACACCAAGAAAAACGGCGAGATTTCCGAATCAACAACGGGCAAAGACAAAGATGAACTGGATAAACTGCGCGAGCAAGCCAATGCGATTGACAGCATGGACAGCCCCTACAAAGCCGTTATTTCCGTGATGGTGCTCAAAGAGGGCTGGGACGTGCGCAACGTGACGACCATTGTGGGCCTGCGCGCCTATTCCGCCCAGAGCAATATTTTGCCCGAGCAGACCTTGGGGCGCGGCCTGCGCAAGATGTACCCCGGCGGCGTGGAAGAATACGTGAGCGTGGTCGGCACAAATGCCTTCATGGATTTCGTGGAATCAATCCAGGCGGAAGGCGTGGTGCTGGAGCGCAAGCCGATGGGCGAAGGGACGGGGCCGAAGACTCCGCTGGTGGTCGAAGTTGACAAGGAGAATGAGAAGAAGGACATCGCCGCGCTGGACATTGAAATCCCCGTGCTGACGCCGCACGTTTACCGGGAATACAAGCATCTGGGCGATCTGGATGTTGACGCGCTGGGGCATCAACGTGTGGCGTACTTACAGTTCAGCGAGGAAGAACAGCGGGAGATCGTATTCAAGGACATTACCACCGGCGAGGTGACGCATACCACCATTCTCGACACGGCCGGCATTGCCGATTACCGCAGTGTGATCGGCTACTTCGCGCAGACCATCATGAAGGATTTGCGGCTCGTCAGCGGCTACGATGTGCTGTATGGCAAGGTCAAGGCATTTGTGCAAGAGCAGTTGTTTGACCGCCCGGTGGACATGGAAAGCCCCAATACCCTGCGCAACCTGTCGGAACTTGCGGCCACGAAGACCCTGATCGAGACCTTCAAGAAGGCGATCAATGCTCTGACCGTAAAGGAAAAGGGCGACGCCGAAATCCGCGACACCATCAATCTGCGGCAAACCCGCCCCTTTGTGGCCAAGGATCAGGGCTACATCATCCCGAAAAAAAGCGTTTTTAACCGCATCATCGGCGACAGCCGTTTTGAGTTGGTGTTTGCCCGCTTTCTGGAAGATTGCGCCGATGTGGTTTCCTACGGCAAGAACTATCTGGCGGTGCATTTCAAACTGGACTACGTGAACGCGGACGGCGACATTTCCAACTACTATCCGGATTTTCTGGTCAAACTACCCAACAACCGTATTTTCATTGTCGAAACCAAAGGCCCGGAAGACCTGGACGTGCCGCTGAAGATGCAACGGCTGCGGCAATGGTGCGAAGACATCAACCGGGTGCAGGCAGACGTGAAATACGACTTCGTTTACGTAGACCAAGAAAGTTTTGAAAGATACAAGCCTACCTCATTCCGACAACTGGTTGACGGATTCAGGGAATACAAAGAACAAAGTTAGAAGGGGGAGTGGCGCGCTACCCATATTTTTCCCGGCGGCCAGTGCAGGCCGGTCCATGGCCTTCCCGCGCAACCACGAGATTCCGCGGCCGAATTATCGGACAGACTCACCGTTTCTATTGGTTGATGTGCACCACCTTGGCCGGCGGGAATCCGTTGAACCAGGTCGATGAGGCGTGGCTGTAGGCGCCGATGTTCTCGCTGTAGACGAGGTCGTCCAGTTGAAGGTCGGGCAGTTCCTCGGCCAGCGAGATGGTGTCGAGGGCGTCGCAGGTGGGGCCGTAGACGGCCGAGAGTTGCGTGGGGCCACGCTTCTTGAAGGCCTTCACGGGGTACTTGCAGTGATCGAAGATGATTCCGCTGTAGGTGTGGTAGACGCCGTCGTTGATGTAGTAGCAGCGTTTGCCGTCGCGGACGGCCTTGCCGACGATCTTGGCGACAACCGTGGCGGCGGTGGCCACCATGAATCGCCCCGGCTCGGCCAGTATCTCGATGTGCTTGGGGAACAGCCGGTCGAACTCCGAGTTGAGCCGGGCGGCCAGCGCCCGTAGCGGGCGTACGTTCTTGTCGTAGTGGGCGGGAAACCCGCCGCCGATGTCGAGGATTTTCAACTGGTCGTATCCGTGGCCCCATGCCTCCATGAATATGCCGGCCACCAGGTAAAGGGCCTGGACGTAGTTCTCGAAATGCGTGCACTGGCTGCCGACGTGGAAACTGATGCCCTCGACGACCAGGCCGGCGTCGTAGGCGGCCTTGATGAGGTCGACGGCCTCGCCCGGAGGCGCCCCGAACTTGCTCGACAGTTCGACCATCGAGCCGGTGTTGGGCACCTTCAATCGCAGGGCCAGTCCGGCGTGCGGGGCGTATTTCTTGATCTTGCGGATCTCCTCGATGTTGTCGTACGTGACGAGGGGCTTGTACTGGTCCAGTTCCTGGAGCGCCTCAGTGGCCTTGATGGGGTTGGCGTAGATGATCTTGTCCCAAATCCAGTCCTGGCGCTGGCGGGCGGGAAGGTCCTTGATGTTCTCGTGGACGATGAGGAACTCCGGCATGCTGGCCACGTCGAAACTTGCGCCCATCTCGTACAGCGTCTTGATGATGGCAGGGTCGGGGTTGGCCTTGACGGCGTAATATGCCTGGACGCGCGGCAGGTACTTTTTGAACATGCGGTAGTTGGCCCGCAGGACGTTGTGGTCCACCACGAAGAGCGGCGTGCCGCATTCCTTGGCCAGCCGCTTCAGGAGTTTCAGGTTTGCCATTTCGTTCTTCCTTGCATGGGGGCCATAAAACAGCCGCCTCCGCCAGGGGTCCGTCAACTCTGATTATATGGGTGCCACGGTTGCGCTTTGTGCAACCGTGGTCGTCGGCAGGGGCACACGGCTGCAAACTGCGCAGCCGTGGCACCCGCAGATTCAATTGCGACACGCTGCCGCGCTAGTCCCCGTCGGTGATGAGAAAATTCTTGAACTGCCACGGGTCGCTGGTGTCGAGCGCGGGCTTATTATATCCCGGAAACGAGTTGGAGTAGTGCTTCAGCGGCGTCCAGTCGGACGGCGTCGAGATGAACTTCCCGAGGTACGGCTTGGCGATGCCGAGGACGTAGTCGTGCGGCAGATCGTCGGGGACGCAGACGCCCTTGCCGGGGTTCTCAATCATCCACATCGCGGCCGAGACCACGCCGATGGCCACCTGCATGGTGGTGGCGTTCTGGTGCGGCACGAGCCGGCGCGATTCCTCGATCGAGAGGTCGCTGCCGGTCCACCAGGCGCTATAGGCGTGGCCCATGATGAGGGCGCCCAGGATGTCGGAGCCGCCGATGATCTCGTCGTTCATGATCCGCTGGTTCTCAACGAGGCGGTAGTCGTAGCCGCGCAATTCGTTGAGGCTGGCGATGGCGCAGTCGCAGGGGCAGTAGGCGTAGTGGACGGTGGGGCGATAGACGGCCTTGCCGTTCTCCCACACGGTGAGTTTGTCGGAGAGGGTGAACGCCTCGCCGTGGCGGACCACCATGCCGATGATCGTGCAGTCGGGGACCCACGAGTTCACCCACGTGTTCATGCCCATGCGGGCAAGGCATATCTGGTTGCGTGGGCCGTCTGCGTGCTCGTAGGCGTGCTCGGGCAGTTCTTTCTCGTGGGTGCCCCAGCCCATCTCGGCGGTCGTGGTGCCTTCCTCGCGGAAGCCCTCGATGCTCCACGTGTTGACGAACTCGTCCACCTGCTTGGGCTTGTCGGTGATCTGGGTGTCGCGCTCGCTGCAATGGATGACCCGGACGCCCAGTTTCATGGCCAGGCGGTTGAAGGTGCGGTCATGGAGATACCGGCGGATTTCCTCGGCGTCCTTGCCGACGGCCTTCCGGTCGGCGATCATGCGCTCGCCGATGTCGATCAGGCCCTGCTTGGTGAAGTGCGAGATCATGCCGGGGTTGGCGCCGTGCTCGATGACGGCGGTCGGGCCGGGCTCTTTCCAGCCGGCCGCCATCTTGCGGATCTTCATGTGCCGCCAGTAAAGCGTGCGCTCCGTGGGATGCTTCGTGAGGGCGCCGGTGTACGGGTCCCAGAGTTCCACGGAAGTGTTGACGTACAGCACGCCGCGATCGTGGCACCACTGGAGGATGTCGGTGCACCCGATGTTCCAGGCCAGGTCGACGAGGAGGTCGCCGGCCGAGAGGTATTTGCCCAGGAGCGACCCGAGGTTCTCTTGCGTGACGCGGTCGCGGACGAATCGCACGCCTTGCTCGATCCACGGCCTGAGCGCTTCCGCCCGGTCATCGAAATCTATAACCGTGATGTTCTTCGGGGGGACCTTGATGTGCTTGAGCAAGACAGGCAGTGTGCACCGGGCCACCGAACCGTAACCGACGAACACGACCTTGTTCTTGAACTCAAGCATGACCTACGATCTCCTTTCCTGGCGCGGCTTGCATGGGTCCCCTTGCACGGCTGAAGGTCTCGGAAAGTTCCGAGGCGATTCGTACGCACGGATTGTGCGCGGTTACGCCGCGCGGGTCAAGTCATCTTTGCGGCGGGAGAAAATTTCTGTGCGGTCGCAGCCCTTCGCCGCACGCCGACGGGGTTTCTGGCAGGAGCACGCGCGGCGTTGGTTTAGAGCGTTTTAAGATTGCGTATTGGCGCGGCGGGCCTTCCGCCACGGCGGATCTTCGACCCGACCCACCGCGCGAAACTTGCCCAACCGGCGCTGTAGTGTTGGCAGGGGCTCACTTCGAGTTCAATCGAAATTGATACATCTCCTGCCCCACCTCGTGGCTGGCGGCGATAGTCTCGGCGTACGGCGTGTCGCAGACGTCGACGAAGCCGATCTGGTAGTTCTCCTCGTCCAGCGGGCGGCCGGTGGTGGCTTCGTCCTGGTACTGGAACCAGTGCGTCCCGACGATCTGCGGGTTCGCCATCGCCCCGCGGACGTACGCCTTATACGTGGCCGCGCGGTCGGCCTGGCTCGTGCACGGCACGAGGCCCGTGTGGAACATGCCGCGGTCCAGAGCCCCGAAGTGGAACTCGCCGATGACGACGGGCTTATCGACCCCGCCGGGCATCTTGAACTCGGCCACCGACCGGCGGTAGAGATTGTAACTGACAACGTCGCAGTACTTCCCCGCCGCAACGGCCGCACGCTCGTTCGTCCAGGCGAAGCGGCAACCCAGGTACATCTGCTTCGGAGCGACCTCCTTGACGGCGTCGCGACAAACCTTGAAATACTGCTCGGCCAGGCACGTGTAGAACGCGGCAAGGTCGGCGGCAGCCCGCTTCTTATCGGGCGCGGCGGTGCTCTGCGAGAGGGCGTCCCAGGAGGCATGGCTCGTGCCCCATGCCTCGTTCAGCCTGGCAATCCCACCATACTTGGCCTTGAGGTCTTCGATGAACGCCTTCTTGGCCGCCTGGTCGGGCGGCGACTGAAGGGCCGCCACCGCCAGCGACGTGTCGTCGCCCCAGGCGATCTCGTTGTCGATGAAGTACCCGATGCACCACGGGTCGCCGACGCTCGCGCCGACGTGCCTGGCCATGGCCGCGCGGGCGTTGGCGGCGAACTCGGGCTCGAACGGGTCCTTGAACTGGCCCCAGTAACCCTTGCTGCCCTGAATGACCTTGCTGTGGAACCCCACGGTGCCCGTGTAGGGCGTCTTTCGCATCAGGTAAATGGCGGGGTCGGACCAGTTGGCGATCGTGTTCATGCACCACGAGCGGAGGCGTTTGTGGGCCACCTCGGCCATGGCCTTCCTCCAGTCCGTCCCGTACTTGCGTTTGAGGTTTGCGGCGGCGAAATTAAACGTCCGCACCGTACGGTCCTTGTAGTAGCCGTGCGTGGCAAACGCCTTGCCGAAGAACTCCTTGAAGTCGGGGTTGCCCGTGGGCAGGTTGGCAAACCACGTGTCGCGCTCGTCCAGGGGCGTGGCGGCGCTATCGTTGATGCAGTCGATCCCGTGCGACCAGAAGAGCCGCCCTTCCGGGTCCACCAGCCACCACTTGCCGTCGCGTTTCTCGGCCCGGAAGAAGCCGGTGGTCCCCAGTTGCGGGCCATCCTTCCAGCCGCCGTACTGGTCCCAGTTCTTCGGGCCAGGCCGGGACATGAGGGCCGCCTCCTCCTCTTTCTTCTGATTGTCCATGTCCGTCACAGCACGGGTCTTGCCGGGCCAGTCGCGGTGGATGTACTGTCCGAACTGGTCGATGAAGGGGAAGAACTTCTCGGCGGTGACGGGGGTATCCTTCGCCGCGGCGTACTTGCCCCCCGCGCTGATATTGCCCACCTCAAACGTGCAATCGGCGCTGGGCTTGGCGACAAAGAACAGAATCTGCGCGACCTTCGCCGGGTCGATCATGTTCGGGCCGTCCATCGGCACCGGGTAGCCGCGCATGCCAAAGAGTTTGATGCTCGCGGGGCCGGCGGGCTTGCGGGCCAGTTGAACGCGAAGCATCGCCGATTCGCCGGGCTTTACGGTCACGCGGTCGGTGCAGCAGTTGTTCGTGCCGTCGGCTCTCTCGTTATCGACGCGGCAGTTGACCGTGACGGGGCTGGCGCCGGTGTTCCTGACGGTCATCTCCACGAACTCGGCCTTCGAG
>JAPLMO010000269.1 GCA_026386995.1 Planctomycetota bacterium
TGATTTCGTCGCCCTTGCGGCCGACGAACCCCGAGTCCATCAGAAGTTCCATCAGGGCCACCGCCTTGTCCGACGAGCCGGACAGGCACATATCTCGTATCTTGTTCTCGTAGCGTTTGACCTCGTAGATGATGCGGCGGACGGCCTTCTTGTCGTCGTCGGTGAAGGTCCCCTCGGGCTCCAGCCCCAGGTCCGGCGTGCGGTACTGCTTCGGGATAAGGATGTCGTAGGGCGAGACCTTCGGGGCCATGTCGAGGCCCTCCAGGCGGCCCCACGGTGTGCGAATGAGGAAATCGTACGTCCCCATCCTCAGGCCCTTGACCTCGAACTCGCCGCTCGCGGGATCGACCTTGACGGGAATCTTCACGTCCATCGACCGCTCCCAGAGCACGGCCTCCTTGATGCGCTCGGGCGGCGTGAGTTTGCCGCGTATCGTGCGGCCGGGGTTGGCCTTGAGGTCGGGCTTAACCGCGGCGGGGGATGCAGCGGCCGGAGCAGTCGTCGTAGCGGCCGCGATGATAAGTGCCGCAACAACGGCGCCGATTATCCGACAGCGGTTCATGGCCGCTCCTCCGGTGAGTCCGCCGCTCCATTGTGCGCGGAGGCAGGACGCGAAGCAATATCAAAGACCGAACAGTAGTAAGGCATCAGTTACGTGCGCATTCCCTATCGGCTGTGGCACGGCTGGCTTGTCCAGCCGTGGCGGACGGCCGCTGGCGATACCCACGGCTGGACAAGCCAGCCGTGCCACACCCCGCAATCCGGAGGGGCGCACGTAACAAGGCATTACGAACAGTAAAAGCGGTGGGTGCATAGCACCAGCCTTAAGCGCCGTAGCGCGGGGCCTTGTGCCCCGCGAAGAAACACGCGGGGGATAAACCCCCGCGCTACACGCCGCGCGACACGCGGGGGATAAACCCCCGCGCTACAATCTGGAAAAGGGAACAGCCCCCGTTTACTCGCCGCCCTACGGGAACCGCAGGCCCAAAACGTACGCCTCCCACCGTTTCTGGAAGGCCGCCATGTCGGACTCGGCCAGGACGGCATTGAGGGTCTTGTAGCCCGTCGGGTCGTCTTTCCGGCCGGCGACGAACTGGTGGAAATACTTCACCAGCAGCCCCTTCTCCTGCAGGTAGTAGCACAGGTACCGCGCCTGGGCGTAGTTGGAGCCGCGGTCCTCGTTATAGAACCGGCTGGTGGTCGTGCTGCACAGGGCCTCGAACGTGATGAGTTTGCCCTCCTGGATCGATTTCTGGAGTCCGGCCAGCCGCCAGTTCGTCCTGCCGCAAATGTGCCCTCCCCTGTCCTCCGATTGCTCGTAAAGCGATGCCAGGCCCTCGTTGAACCAGTCGGGGCACTCCGGGAAGTTGGCCCGCATGAACGGGTGGACGATCTCGTGGACGAGCGTCCCGCCGCCCGTCGCAATGTTCATAATCAGGGCGTTGTGGGTGCTGGAGTACCAACCGTAGAGCGTGTGCGGCCCCTGGCCGAAGAGCGCCAGGGCGTTCTTCTCGTAACTTTCCTTGTCCTTGAAGAGCCAGACGGCGATGATGTGTTCGGGGTCTTTCTTGAAGTAGTCGGCCTTCAGGCGCTGGACGGCCCACGCGACGGTGTTCTGCGCCCGCACCTTGACGGCCTCGCGCGGCTCGTCGCCCAGGACAACCATCGGCGGCGCGATCACCATGCTGAACCCCGCAGGCGCCTGCTTCTTCAGGGCGGAGACGTGCTGTGCGTAATCGGCCGGCGTAAAGCCCTCGCGGCGCGCGGGCGGCTCCGTGAGGCCGGCCGGCTCAAGGCGTATGCGGATGACCGTCCAGGAATCCTTCTCGTACTTCAGGGGCCAGAGTTTCAGGAACGCCTCGCGCTTCATCCGCAGGTACGCGCCGTCGTCGCGAGCGGGCTCGTGGTAGATAACTTCGTCGGCCTTGCGGTCGTAGCCAAGGATGAGGCGGAAGTGTTCCGTCGTCCGCGCCTTATCGTCGTAGTGCGTGCAGACGATGCACGGTATGCCGCGCGCGAGGTCCGCATGGAGGGCCACCCACTGGGCCTCCAGTTCATCCGCCGCCCGCGCGACGGCGATCTTCGCCGAAACGCCGCCCACGTTGAACCCGATCCGCTTCAGCGCCGCCGCCAGTTCCTTCGTGTAGCAGCCGCGCGCCAGGAGCGGATCGACGCCGGCGATGTTGAAGACGTCGTCCTGGGTCCACTTCTTGCCGCACTTCGCCAGGGCCATTGCGGCGCACGCCTCGCCGCAGAAATCGGGCTTCTGCCGCACGTGCGGCACATCCTTGATGAGAACGTCGGCGTATGCGGGCGCTTGCGCCTGCCCCGGCGGAGCCGGCGCGCCGGCAGCCGCGGCAGGTGCGGCAACCCACAACAACATGGCCGTTACGAGCAACCGTTTCATGGTGAAAGTTCCCGGGCCACAAGCGTCGGCCCACCGCCCACACAAGGGTACATCGGTTTCATCCGGCTGTCAGTAACAGAATTGTAACAGGCCGCGTCATGCCCCCGCGTATTTACGGAGAGCCAAGCAGGTCCGTTAAATCCTTGATTCCTGCGTCCGGTCTGGCTTATGTTGGGGGCCGTACCTGACGGCCAGCGACCGGGCAAGGGTATCACATGAAGAATCAGCCGGAAGAAAAGCCCTCGGCGGGCGGTTCAACCACATCGGCGGGGAGCGAACTGGCTCGCATCCTGGCCATCCTCGGCATCAACCTTATCTTTGTCCTCGTGGCGGTCGTCTTTGCGTCCTCAGGGCACGGGAATCTGCCGGACCTGAACTTCCAGACCCTCATGGTGGGAACGTTGCCGGTCTCGGCGGCGATGGGCCTGATGCTCGGATGCCGGCGTCTGGACCTGGCGCTGCCGGCGGTCTTCGCCCTCATGATCGCCCTGAGTGGCAACTCGCACGTTCTTCCCGGCGACGACTGGACGCGCCTGGGCTTCCTGTGCGCCATCGCCGCCGGCATCGGCCTCCTCAGCGCCCTGGTGACGTGGATCGGCCGCGTGGCAAGCGCATTCTGGACCGCCCTCCTGGCGCTGGTCCTCTGGATGCTGGCGCAGCATGTGACGGTCGTCCTGGCGACCTCTGGCCAGTGGCAGTGGCCGGTCGCCCTGGCGGCGTCCCTCTGCGCCCTGGTAGTCGGCGGAGTGGCCATGGGCGCAACGGGCATGGTGGCGCTGCCGACGACGCCGCCGATCATCCGCACGGGCGCAAGGGGGCTGGCCGGCCTGGTGTGCGCCTGGATGATCGCCGGGATCGCGCTGGCCCTTGCGGCCCA
Organism: Planctomycetota bacterium; assembly: GCA_026386995.1. The sequence goes on from JAPLMO010000269.1 coordinate 3,285, forward strand.
GTCCGAGACCGCCAAGTCGATGGCCGACCAACCCATGGCGGCGTATCCGGCGATGCTGGCCGCAGGCGCGCTGGGCGGGGCCTTCATCCTGCGCGGCCGCTGGGGGGCGGTCGTCGCGGTCGCGCTGACCTGCGCCGGACACCTGGCGTGGGCGTTCGCCGTGAGCACCGATTTCGGTAACCCGCTTGCGGACGCCCTCGTACCGATGTGCGTGCCCGTAGCGGCCGTGCCGCTCTACCTTCTGATCGACCGTGCGATCCGCGCCTCGACCTCCGAATCGGCCCCGACCGGGTTGCTCGCCTGACACTATCCGACTGCCGAAGTGCGCCTTCTGCCACGGGTGGCATGGTCACGCAGTTGCGTGACCATGTCGCAGTGACGGGCCAGACGCCGTTCGAGGCACATGGTCACGCAACAGCGTGACCATGCCACCCGGCGATTTGCGCAAAACAGATACACCGCGTGACCATGCCACACTATCCGACTGCCATTTGACAACCGCATTGCACGGCCTGCGCGCCGGCTCTTACAATAATGAAAGGCGCGCGACAGACACATAAAGGACTGCCACATGCCAAAAGCCGCGACCATCCTGATGACGGCGTTTGTCACGCACGACGTCAAGCGGTTCATCCTCCAGAAGCCGCGGGGCTTTAAGTTTGTGCCCGGCCAGGGGACGCTGCTTTCCATCAACCAGCCGGACCAGGCGGACAACGCGCATCCGTTTACGCCCACGTCGCTAGCGGAGGACCGCGTCCTGGAGTTCACCATCAAGGGGTACCAGGAGCACCACGGACTGACGGAACGGCTGCACCAGTTGCGGGCGGGCGACCAACTGCTCCTCGGGCCGGTGTTCGGCACGATCCAGTACAAGGGCCCCGGCGTGTTCATCGCCGGAGGCGCCGGGATCACGCCGTTCATCGCCATCTTGCGGCAACTGGAGCGGAACGGCGGCCTGGCGGGCAACTCGCTGATCTTTTCCAACAAGACCCGCGACGACGTCATCCTCGAACAGGAACTCCGCGCCTACCTGGGCGACCGCTGCATCCTGACGCTCAGCCGCGAGGCCAGCCCCGGCTACGAGAACCGGAAGGTGGACGAGGCGTTTCTGCGCGAGAAGGTCGCCGACTTCAGCCGGCCCTTTTACGTCTGCGGGCCGCCGCCGATGGTCGAGGCGCTGACCGGGACGCTCCGCAAACTCGGGGCGAGTCCGGATAACGTGCTTTTCGAGCAGTAGCGCTGTGCGTGGAAAACGAGCGGCGCCGATCAACTTTGATTATGTGGGTGCCACGGCTGCGCCTTGTGCAGCCGTGGTCGTCGGCAAGGATGCACGGCTGCACACTGCGCAGCCGTGGCACCCAACGCCGTTAACCAAGTGCTGATGAGAACTGATTTCTGATAGCGGCAATTCGAGCTGTTTCGTGCCGTGAGAGGCTGTGGAGTTTCGGAGGTCCGGGCGGATGATCGTTCTTTTTGCGAGGCCA
>JAPLMO010000221.1 GCA_026386995.1 Planctomycetota bacterium
CGTCGACGAGGACCGCGCGGAACCGCTTGCGGCACTCCCGGCGGACGCGCTCGTCGGCCTTCAGGAGGTCGCGGGCGCGGATCTGGAGGTCCTCAAAATCCAGCACCGACCGCGCCTGCTTGGCCGCCTGGTACGCCTCGATGGTCCGCGCGGCCGTGCGGTAAAGCGCCCGTGCCGCCGCAAGGTGCTGCACCTCGGCCTCCGGGTCGTATGACGGCGCCTCTTCCAGCGCGTCCTTGACGGCGTTCTTGAGGGTCGCCAGCGCGGCCTTGACGGCGTCGAAATCCTCCTGCGACGGCCACTGCTTGGCGCTGCGCGGCCGCGCGTTGACGAGGTCGGCGAGGCGCTGGGCCGCAGCCCGGGCCTGGTCGGCGTTGCGGGCGGTCGCCAGTCGCCCGACTTCATCGATGGCCGCGCGGCGCATATCTTCAAGCGAGTCGCCGGGCTTGCCCGACAACCGTCCGGCCGTCGCAAGGGCTTCTTTGGCCGCGGGCGTCTCGACGGCGCCGCGCAAGAGCGCCAGGGCCGACTCGTCAACGGCATTCTTCAGGTCTCGCAGGATTTCCTCGTCGCTCCTGGCCATGACGGGTGCCGCTACACGCTGGAGCACCTCGCGCTTCTCGCGCAGCATGACCGCGAGGGTCTCGCGCGCCTGGTCCAGGGTAAAGTGCTCCAGCACGGTTAGCAGGTCGGTCGCGGCAAGACTTTCCGGCGAGGCGCCGTTATCGGGGGTGGCATGCCCAGCGAGCCTTTCGCTGGGCATGTTCTTCCCCTCGCCGGAAGCATGCCCACGCAACGGCGGCGTGGGCATGCCACCCGCGCCGGGAGGTTTTGGCGCGCCTGCCGCGTCGGCCTGCGCGAGCGTTTTCTCGAGGGTGCGGCGGACGATCTCATCCACGAGGAACGTCGCCTCGGCCTCGTCGAGGAGCGCGAAGTTCGGGTCCACGCCGGCCTCAATCGCGTATCGCCTGAGCAAGCCGCCGCAGAAGGCGTGGATGGTGTCGAGCGGCGCGACGTCGACGTCCCAGTACCGCGCCAGCCAGGTCTCGACGGCCCGGGTGTCGCCGGCCTCGCGGGCGGCCTCGACGTGCTTGCGGCAGGCCTTGCGGATGCGGTCGCGCATCTGGGCGGCGGCGGCGTCGGTGAACGTGATGGCCGCCAGCCGGGCAAGGCCCAGGTCCAGGTCTTCTTCGAGAAAACGGATGTACCGCTCCACCAAGACGCTGGTCTTGCCGCAGCCCGCGCCGCTCGTGACGCAGCGGTTGGCGCGGGTGTCGGCGATGATGTCGAGTTGTGCGTCGGTCAGGGGGCTCACGGCTCGTCCTCCCCGCTGTCGTTGCCGTCGGCGATCATCTCCAGTTCCGCGATGGGGCGCTGGTCCCACTTGCGCTGGATGCGCCACTCCGCAAAGCGGCAGATTTCCTGGAAGTCGCAGTAGCCCGAGCATCCGCCGCGCCCGCGCGGGTACACGGGGAAGAGGCCGCGGCGCATGGCGTCGGAGAAGCGGCGGATGTACTCGGCGGCCCTGGCCATCGCCGACTCGTATTTCTCGTCCGGGTTGCCCTTGGAGTCGTGGCTCTTGAGGAGGCCGGTCTTCGAAGGTTTGCGGATGGGCAGGAAGAACGCGAGGACCCGCCCGGCGCGGGCCTCGGGCGGCAGGATCGCCTCGCACGCCCACAGGTAGATCGGCAGTTGGAAACTCGTCCCTTCGGCCATGTTCGAGCCGGTCGGGGCTGAGCCGGTCTTATAGTCGATGACCTGGAAGCCCGCCGCGCCGTCGGCCGGCAGGTCGATGCGGTCGATGCGGCCGCGGATGCGGATCGGGCCGTGCGGACTCTCGAGCGAGATCGGCTCGCGCCGGCCGGGCGGCGGCACGGGGGCGCTTGTGCGCGCGCCAAAGGTCACCTCCAGGTGCGCGACGCGCCAGCCGGGGAGTTTCTTCCGTTGCCAGTCCAGCATCCGCCGCACGTCGCGCAGGATGCACTGCTTCTGGACCTTCCAGAGTGCGGGGGAGCCGATGCGGCCGCCGGCATCGAGTTGCCGGAAGTACGCCGCCGCGGCCTGGTCGAGGACCGCGAGGGCCTCGTCCCATGTCTCATCGGTCAACTGCCCGGCGGCCGTCTTCGACGCCCCGAGGGCCGCGAAGAACCGCTGCAGGAGGCCGTGGTAGATGATGCCGACGTCGATGGGCCCCAGGTCGGGCGAGGGCTCTTCGATCGCCGCCAGGCCCAGCACCTCGCCGGCGAAGAACGCGAACGGGCACGCCCCGAACCTCTCCAACCGCTGGGCGCTCATCGCCGCCTGGCCGGGATAGCGGCGGCAGAGTTCGTCAACGATCTCCGGGGCCGACAGGCGGCCGTCGAACGGGCCGAACTGCTCGCCGTGCTCGCGCTCCCACTCGGCGGCAAGGCCCGCCAGCGCGGTCTCGGTCGCTGCCGGCCATCGCGAGAGCATCGCGTCCAGCACGCCCAGGTGCTCGGCGCCGTGCTCTGTTTTGCCGGGGCCCCAGAGTTCGAACATCGTCTTGGCCAGCAGTTCCTGCCTGGCCCCCAGCCGCGCGGCTGGCAGCGCGAGGTCCCTTGCGGCAACCTCGGTGACCGGGAGCGACGGCCCCCCCTCCGCGGCGAAGAGGCCGAAAAGTTCCTCCAGGTAATGGCTGCCGAGGACGGGGCGACCCTGCGAGTCGAGCGACGGATACGCCACGGTCAGCGTCCGCCGGGCACGCGTCATCGCCAGGTACGCCAGCAGCATCTCCTGCTGGGCGTCGTGGCCGGCGTCGGGCAGGTCGACGTCCTTGCGGCGGAGGTCCTGGCGCTCGGCGTCGTCGAAGAACGGACGCCGCCGCCCGCGACGCGGGAACTCCTTCTCGGCCATCCCCAGGAGGAAGACGTGATCGAACGAAAGCGCGCGGGCGTGGCGGACGTCGAGGACCACGACGGGGGCGTCGCGCGGCTCCTCGGCCGGGACAGTCGTGAGGGCCAGGCCCTGCTGCACCTCTTTGAGGAACTCATCTAGGGCCACCTCGCCGGCCTCGCCCTCGTCCAGGAGGGCGACTTCTTCGAGGACATGCTCGAAAGCCGCGAGGGCCTTCAGGTCGCGCGCGCGGCCTTCGGGCGTCGGGTCGGTGCGTGCGGCGGCCCAGAGGCCGGCGGCACGCAGGTTGTCGCGGAGCCGCTCGGCCAGCGTGCGGCGGGTGGCCTTGGCGGGGAGTTCCATGCGGCTGAACAGTTGATCCAGGAACGCCGCGGCCGCGTCGATCTCCTTCAGGCGCGCGGCCATGCGCTCGGCGGACAGGGCCACCTCGCCGTCGTCGTCGAGCACCTCCGCGGACCTCCGCACGCGGACCCGCAGGCACTCGAGGCGTTCGGCGTACCGCTCGCGGCCTTCCCAGACGTTGGCCTCGCGGGCCAGATGCAGCGCCTGGCGGGCGGTCGCGGTGTCGGCGCCGAAGGCCGCGGGGTCGAAGTAGTTGGACTTCACGAGCCGCGCCAGGGCGCGGAAGGAATAATCCTCGACCTGAAGCCGCGCCAGCGACATGGCGGCCCGCACGACGGGGCACTCGCTCAGCGGCCGCCCCGCCTCCACG